>DAIOGE010000031.1:0-10500 GCA_036745375.1 Candidatus Nanopelagicaceae bacterium | reverse complement strand
TGTGCGTTCTTCTAATTCAGGATCGAGAATGACCATGATTTCATAATGACGCATGAGTTAACCCAACCTCCTCTGGACTAAAGCGGCCGCAGGATTTCTGCGACAGGAGGGTTACTACTCCCCAAACTGAGGGCCTGGCGGGTGCCAAACCTTGTGAAGGGGAGGCTAAGCGTAACCCTCGGTCTGCGAGATGAGAAATTCGAGGTTCTGGGGAGCTTTGGCAGGTGTGGATACCCGCGCAAGGAAGATGAGCGTGGCAATGATCCGGATCAGGGTCGCCGCGGCGTAGGCCTTGGCGGGTAGGCCAAAGTGGCTCCCCGAATACGAGGCCAGGTACTCCCAAATAGCGAGGTGGTACAGGAGTTCGGCTCCCTGCCACAACCAGAAGGCGGCTCGGTCCTTCGACCCACGCATCGCCAAGATTGCAAGCGGAGTGAGCCAGAGAACATATTGTGGTGAGTAGACCTTGCTAGAGATCGTGAAGATGGCAACGACTGCAAATGAGATGGTTGCAAGGCTAGGTAATTCACCAAGTCCAAAGAAGTAGATTGCGAATGTGGCGAGGCCGATTGCGAATAACAAGATAGATAAGAGATTGAGATTCTTTGTTGTGATTCCAAAGAGGTTGAGGGCGTACCAAAGCGAGCCGAAATCTGCGCCCCGATCTTTATTCATGGCGAAGAAGCGCCACCACCCTGATCGGTTGAAGAGGATGAATGGTGCATTGATTGCCAACCATGATCCGGCGGTAACGAAGCCGAAACGAAGTGCGCTCTTGATATCTGCACGGCGATAGAAGATCAGTGCGATTGGCGCAAGAAGAACTATTGGGAAGAACTTGGTGGCGATCGATAGACCAAGTGCGAGAGCGCTGTAATCATATTTACGACGGTCGAAGTAATAAATTGCAAGAATGGCGGAAGCGACTGCCCATAGATCCCAGTTGATATAGAGCGATGCAACAACTGCCGGTGAGAGCGGTAAGAGATACCACAACTCTGGTTTCATCTGCGCTACCAAGAGTGAAAGCCCAATAAAGAGAAGTGCAATGAGACCAACATTGATCAAGAAGTAACTCTTATCGCCATGCGTTGGCAGAGCTGTCAACCACATCACCACCCCTGTGACGGGTGGATACTCGACAGAGTTGGTTGCACTCGAATATGGCCAGGTGTGGTTGACCAGATCACGCGCACCAAAGAGTGCCGGAAGATCTGAGTAACAGGCATGGGTGTAGACATCAGGTGTTGCAAAGTTGGTATTGAGGCAGTGATCAAATTTTGCAAAGGAGAAGAGCGCACTTAAGAAGGCGATAATGATGATCGACTTCGTTGCGTACTTCATAAAACCTACTTCTTTAGCGTGCTTTTTGGCTTTGGAGTGGCCTTTGTCGTTGGCTTAAATGCTGTGGCGACAGGTGTTGGCTTCTCGGCTAATCCCGGATCAAGCGTCGGAACAGCTTGTGTCATATCGACAGGGTCTGTTCCACCAATATTTGCGGGTGCTGGGAAGTCGACGACTGGAAGTTTTGCAAGTGCTGCTTTCATAAAGAGGTTCCAGATTCCCGCTGGGAATGAACCGCCCGTGACGGCGTTAAGGCCGCCAATACCGTTGAGTGATTGCGTGGCATCGTCACGGAACATCGCAACAGTTGCCTCCATTTGTGGTGTGTATCCGTTAAACCAGGCTGATGCATTGTCGGTAGTTGTTCCGGTCTTTCCTGCAGATGGGCGACCGAAATTAGCGAGCGCTCCTGATGCCGTACCAAACTTTGTTACACCTTGAAGTGCCGCAGTTGTATCAGCCATGACATCGGCTGCAAAGACTTGATTGGCTTGAATACGTGATTCGTAGAGAACTCCTTGGTTAGCACCAAGAACTTCCTTCACGATAAATGGTTTTGCATAAACACCCTGAGCGGCAAAGGTTGCATAAGCTGCAGCAACATCAACCACATGTGGACTTGCAACTCCGAGGGTCACAGATGGTGTTGCCAACATTTGTACGCTATCTGGAATTCCTGCTCGCCGCGCAACATCAATAACTTTATCTGGACCCACCTTGATTCCAAGTGGGACATAGACGGTATTGACTGAATGGGCGGTTGCATCTGCGAGTGAGATCTTGGGGAATTGTTCGCCACCATAGTTGAAAACGGAATAATTCTTCTGCGCACCAGCGTCATAGAAGACGGCAGGGGAAGATCCATTCCATACTGATTGCAAGGAGATCCCTTGTTCTAGCGCCGCAACAAGTGCGAATGGCTTGAAGGATGAACCAGCCTGAGCTGTTGCTTGAGTAGCGTTGTTGAGCTGTTGCTTCAGGTAGTCCTGACCACCGTAAAGTGCGGTTATTTCCCCAGTTCCGGGCCTAATTGCAACCAAGGCGATACGTAGATTCGCAGGAGCATTTGCTGGGGTCCGCTTTGCAACCGCATCGACCGCTGCTTGTTGAGCCGTCTTATCGATCGTGGTCTTTACGACCAGCCCACCGACTTGGATCTGCTGATCGGTAAAACCTAAGTTAAGAAGTTCGTGTTGAACCCATGAGATGACATAGCCCTTTGGTCCACCAAGTGAGCCGCCAATGGTGCGTGGTTCGATAAATGGGAATTTTTGTTTTGCTGCTTGGGTTTTTGTTAACCAGTGCGCCTTTACCATTTCATTGATGACATAGGAGAAGCGCTGCTTCAACCGCTTGAGGCCATTGACGCTCTGTGGATCGTAATACCCTGGTGAATTTAATATTGCCGCGATCACGGCATCTTGGGCGATGCTCAATTGATCGACGCTTCGGTTGAAATAAACCTGTGCCGCTGTTGAGACGCCGTATGAGCCGCGGCCAAAGTAAATAGTATTGAGATAACTTTCGAAGATCTGATCTTTTGACTGTTGGCTCTCAAGCTTTGTTGCAATCACAAGTTCTTTGATCTTGCGAGTAATGGTTCGGCTTTGGGTGAGAAAAGCGGTTTTTGCATATTGCTGCGTAATGGTTGAACCACCTTGGAGAGATCCACCAGAAATGTTGTGATACACAGCCCGCAAAATTGCGGTTGGGCTTACTGCTGACTCTGAGTAGTAATTCTTATCTTCAGCAGCAAGAACTGCATGGCGTAAATTAATAGGAATATTCGCTAATTTTATGATGGTGCGGTTTTCAGAGCCAATACGGCCAAGTTCTGTGCCATCGGCATATTGGATAATAGTTGATTGGCTATTAACAAAGGCGTTGGGATCTGGGATTTTGACGGTGAAGTAGGCGACTCCGAAGGCAAGTGCTCCCACGACAAAACCGCCACCGATCGTGAAGATGGCTCCGCGGATCAACCAGCTCTTCCAATTCACCATAAGCGAAAGGTTACTCCCTGTTTTTGCTGTATTTAGCGGGTTTTGCGCGGGGCTTTTCGCGCCTGACCATCGCCTAATTTGAATGAGTAGATGAGGTGATGCCAATCGCAACCTCTGCAGACTTCGACAACATAGACGCGGAACTCGCCGTACTCGCTCTGCATCTCATCTAACTCTTTAATTGACTTAATGCGACCTGAGTACTGGCCGAGTTGATCACCAAAGGCATAGTGAAGGACGACCATCTTCTGTTCGCGGCAGACCGGGCACGCACGCTCAACTGTTTCACCGTGATACTTCGCTGCTAGACGTAGATATGGGTCGGCATCACAGATATCGACCTTTGCTTGCGCCCCTTTGAAATAAGAGACCAACGTGGCGCGACGTTTCAGTGAATAATCGATCGAATCACGTCTTGACCACATAGGGTTAAGGATAAACCTTAACTAGGCTTACCTCATGCCGGTGCGAACAAATTACTGGCCCTTCCATAAGGGCAGTCGACTCCCTGTGCTCTTACAGCTTCGCTGGCTCGGACAATTTACTGATGGCCTCTTCCAATCTTCTCTTGCCTCCTTTGTTCTCTTCTCTCCCGAACGCCAACCGAATGCCGTTGCTGCTACTCTCGCATTTGCGGTTGTTTTACTGCCTTACTCTGTTGTTGGACCGTATGCCGGAGTCTTTCTCGATCGCTTCTCCAGACAGAAAATTGTGCAGGTTGCAAATCTTTTGAGGGCTGGAATTCTCATTGCAATCGCACTCTCGATCAAGAGTGGATTGACAGGTGTTGGCCTGACGCTCTTGGTTCTCATCGCCTTTGGCGTCAACCGATTAATTCTTGCTGGGCTCTCAGCTGGTTTACCACTCGTTGTTGAGAAGAGTGAGTTGATCGCAGCGAATGCCCTCGCTGTTACGGGTGGAACCATTGGTGTCGTTATTGGTGGTGGTGCGGGAATCGGTTTGAAGAAGATCCTCGATCACACGCATGCCAGCGACTTTAGTGATGCAGTAGTAATTGTCATTGCTGCTGGGCTCTACCTACTCACCGCCGTGATCGCTCATCGCTTGAAACATAAGGAAATCGGGCCTGCCGACCATGAGATTCGTAGCGAAAACCGGGGTTGGCGTGAGATGCAAGAAGGCTTCACCATCCTGCGCGAACATAGTGACTCGCTTCGTGGAATCGTGGCTACCAGTATTCAACGCGGTGGACTTACTTCACTTACCTTGATGGGCCTCTTACTTGAACGTAATTCATACCATCCATCGAATAATCCCGATGCAGGGTTATCTGGCTTTGCCTTCGCCCTTGCTATCGCTGGTGTTGGCATAGGCATTGGTTCATTGATCACACCGATCTTTGTTGATCGAGTCGGGCGTCATCTCTGGATCCGCGCCATGATGGTTGGGTCGATTCCCTTTCTTCTCATCTTCTTGCTCTCGCAAACCCAATGGTCGCTCATTCTCGCCGCATTCTTTGTTGGGTTATGTGGACAGGCGGTTAAAGTCACCAATGATGCACTCGTTCAATCGAAGATCCAGGATGAGTTCCGAGGTCGCGTCTTCGCTTTTTATGATGTCTGTGTCAATGGAGCGATTGTTGGTGGCGCGTTGGTCGCCGCTTTGATTCTTCCTATAACTGGTAAATCAATGCTCTTGCCGTTAATCATCTCACTTGCTTACATCACAACGAGTGGTTATCTACTTCGGAGCGTTCGCTTCCCACCACGTCAATAACTCTGCCTTCGCGGCTTCTTCACCAAGTGGCCCACGATCTAACCGAAGTTCGAGTAAGTGCGCATAGGCCTTACCAATAAGCGGTGAAGGCTTCACTCCTAAAATCTCCATGATTTGATTTCCATCAAGGTCGGGACGGATCTTGTTGAGTTCTTCTTCTTGCTGCAAGATCGCAATACGCTCTTCGAGTGAGTCATAGGTGGCAGCTAGTATCGCAGCCTTCTTTGCATTACGAGTTGTGCAATCAGCGCGTGTAAGGACATGTAGGTGTGTGAGGAGATCGTCGGCATCGCGAACATAGCGACGAACTGCTGAGTCAGTCCATTCGCCACTGCCATAGCCATGGAAGCGCAAGTGAAGGAATACCAATGTGTTTACGGCATCAATCGTCTCATTATCGAAGCGAAGCGCCTTCAATCGATTCTTTGCCATCCGTGCACCAACAACTTCGTGATGATGGAAGGAGACGCCACCTCCGGGGATCAATTCGCGGGTCTTTGGTTTGCCAATATCGTGAAGTAGCGCAGCCAAGCGCATAACCAGGTTAGGGCCGCCAAGGCGATGCTCTAACGCGATTGCCTGCTCAAGAACCGTGAGTGTGTGTTCGTAGACATCTTTATGATGATGATGTTCATCAATCTCTAATTTGAGCATCGGAAGCTCTGGTAAAACTAGAGCTGCGATTCCGGTTTCAACTAAAAGAGTCAATCCTTGTCGTGGTGATTCCGACATCAGTGTCTTAGTGAGTTCATCACGGACTCGCTCGGCCGAGATAATCGTGATGCGATCCGCCATGGCTGTCATTGCTTCGATCACATCTGGGTGCACATCAAAATCGAGTTGACTCATAAATCTGGCAGCACGCATCATGCGAAGTGGATCATCACTAAATGAATCGGTTGCTGCACCAGGTGTTCGCAAGATTCGCTTTGCTAGGTCTGCGACGCCATCGAATGGATCAATAAATTCTGGAGTTGGTGTTGTTAATTCGAGCGCCATGGCGTTGACGGTGAAATCACGCCGACCCAGGTCACCAATGATCGAATTACCAAAATCAACATCTGGTTTGCGAGAAGCGGGATCGTAGATATCACTGCGATAGGTCGTTACTTCGACCGTGACGTCACCCTTCTTTGCAGCGATCGTTCCAAACTTTGCGCCTTGATCCCAGACCGCATCGCCCCATGCGCTAAGAATCGCCTTCGATGCATCAGGCATGGCGCTCGTTGTGAAATCAAGATCATTTCCCAAGCGGCCCAAGATTGCATCACGGACTGGTCCACCGACAAGAGCGAGGGTGAAACCAGCAGATGAGAATGCGGCGGCGAGTGACTCAGTAATCGGCGCGAGATCTTTGAGGGTCGCCAGCGCAAGGGCTATCGCTAGCTCTTTAGGGCCACCCGCCCCATCACTTGATCCTGGATTCTCAGTGCTCACAATGGGTAAGGCTAGAGGCTTAACGAGGCTCAAAGAGCCCTGACTCTTCAGTTATGAGTAGCCCCAGTCGGGAGGAGTACCCTGCTCGTATGACCCCGGCACCTGGTGCGGGTGGCGAAGCGAAGCGAAAGAAACGTCGTCGTAGGCGTCCTTCTTCTGCAAGACCCGCTACAACCGCATCTACTTTAGATTCTGCTGCGCAAGCAACTCCAAGCGATGCGGCGACCCCTGCTGCAACCACACCTGCTCAGCCTCGACCACCCAAGGGTGGTAAGCCCAATCGCGGTACCAAACCGAACAAGCAACAGAAACAGAGTCGACCTCCTTATGCCAAACGGGTAGATGAAGTCAGCGCTGGCGGACTTGTCATTGATGAATCTGGCAAAAATGGTTTGTTGATTGGCCGACGAGATTTAAAGGATCCTACGAAAGAGCGACTCTTGTGGTCCCTTCCTAAAGGACATATTGAAGCGGGTGAGACGCCTGAGATGGCGGCGATTCGCGAAGTTGCGGAAGAGACTGGCATTAACTCTGAGATCTCTCGCGCTCTTGGTGTTATTGATTTCTGGTTTATGGCTGGCGGTAATCGCATCCACAAAACTGTTCATCACTTTCTCTTTAAAGAAGTTGGTGGAACGCTCCAACCACAAATTGAAGAAGTAGATGAAGTGGGTTGGTTCCCACTTGAAGATATCGTCTCAATGCTCGCATATCCAGATGAGAAGAAATTGATTGCAAAATCTGGAGAGCTCACTGTATGAAAAGGCTCTATCTTCTCTTCACAATCCTCTTAACTTTCCTCACTGTTACACCAGCTAACGCCGCGCAAAGTTCACTCATATTCATTACAACGCCCTCGCATAGTCAGATCAGTGGGCTCTTTCTTGATGATCAATTAGCCACAGATCTTGGGCCCACCGGTTCAATTGGAAAGCTGCTCTACTCATCCACGGCTCGTGCTACTAGATGGGAAGTTGATCCCGCGCTGATTGAAGAAGCAGTAGTGATGAGCAATGGTTACAAAGTTCTTAAAGGTGTTGGAGGTACTTCTGGCACAACTGCCGGCACGGGACAAGATGTCGCAAAGGCTTTCCTTGCGCGCGTTTCAACCCTTGCCCACTTCGGCCTCGTTGATGCGATGGTCTATGGAAACCCTTCTGAGTATTGGGTTATGCGCCTTACTCCGCACGAACGCACCTATCTCTTCACTGCTTCTCAGACCAGACTTGCGACGCTATTAAAGAGCGCTGTCGGTGCGCCTGCGAACTACATCAGCACTAAGTACTTCAACTTGTCGGGCCAGAGCGTTGTTGATCTTCGAAATGACTATGCCACGATTCAAAGCAATGCGATCTATATGGCGCCCGCTGATTTAGATTCAACGCGACTCTCTCTCGTTCGGTTGTTAAATCCACAGATGAGTCGCGATCGTCGACTACAGCTTCTTGATGACCTCAATTATTCGATCACGAACTTAAGCAACAATATTCGATTAGCGCCCGGAAGATTTACTATCACGTCATCATCACAAACCTTGCCGATTACTGTGATTAATGATTTTCCGGAAACAGCAAAGGTTGATTTGATCATTAACTCGCTAAATGAGCGCGTCGCAGTCGACGATATTCATGGAGTTGTCGTGAATGGAAAATCCAAGGTCCAGGTGATGGTTCCGATTAAAGTGTTGACATCAGGAACAAGTGGATTGAGTATTGTTATTCAAAATACTAAGGGTGAAATGCTCGGAACTCCTCAGCTCTATTCACTCAACCTCAAAGTGATCAGTCCAATCGCAACCTGGATCACGACGGGTGCTGCAATAGTTCTCTTCTTCGCCGCGCTTCTGCAATCATTACGTAGGATTCGAAAGCGGAGGGTTGTATGAGCATAGAGTCGCATGACGATCGTGCACTTCTTCGTTCTTCAACGGTGATGGCGGTCGGAACAATCTTCTCTCGAATCACAGGTTTGGTCCGAGGCCTTCTTATTGTTGCGCTGCTAGGCACAGCGCTCTTGGGTGATACCTTCAATGTTGCTAACACAATGCCGAATATCCTCTACAACCTCATTATTGGTGGGGCTCTCACCGCTGTCTTTGTGCCGCAATTGGTACGAGCGATTGGTCAGCCAGATGGCGGTTCGGCCTTTATCTCCCGCTTAGTTACCGCCACTGTTGTGGTTCTTGGACTCTTTACTGCGATCGTTGTCGTTGCAGCTCCGCTCCTAGTCCGGATCTTTGCGACGAGTTATGTGGGGAGACCGGAGTTTGGCCTCACTGTCTTGATTATGCGCTGGTGTCTACCGCAGATCTTCTTTATGGGGCTCTTCGCGCTACTTGGACAGATTGCAAATGCTAAAGGGCGCTTCGGTCCGATGATGTGGGCACCGATCCTTAACAATATTGTTGGAATCGCTGGAGTTGCTTACTTCTTACATCAGAAGCCTCATTGGACGGTCGCCTCGATTAGCAGACCGGATGCGATCTGGCTCGGGGCAATCACTACCTTTGGTTATGTAGTGCAGGCAGTGGTCTTAATCCCGGTCATCATGAAGGCTAAGATCAAAATTTCACCTCGCTTTGATTGGCGCGATCCTGAAATTAAGAAATCGATGCGCCTTGCCACATGGACACTGGTATTTGCCGCCATCAGTCAAATTAGTTATCTCGTCACTGTGAATCTTTCAACGCATGCGGCAGTAAGAGCGCTGAAGGAAGGCATTACGACTGGTGTTGGTTATACGCCTTATAACAACGCCACCTTCATCATGATGTTGCCGCACTCCATTGTGACAATTTCAATCGTCACTGCACTCCTTCCGCAGTTATCTCGCTTTGCTCATGAGAAGCGGACTACCGATATCCATGATTCACTTGTTAAGACAATTCGACTCGTTGGAATTATCACCGTTCCTGCTGCAATTGGTCTTCTCCTCTTTGGACCACTCATTACCCAGACGCTCTTCTTTGGTATCTCATCTGCGGATGGCAATTACCTCGGAAATGTTCTCGCTGGTTTCTCACTTGGGTTATTACCCCTAAGCGTTAATCTCATTGCACTACGCGGTTTAAACGCTTTTGAGAATGTGAAGTTACAAGTTCTCTCGAACTTCATTATGAACCTCGCGGCAAGTCTCCTCGCTGTGCTCGCTGCGCTGACATTGCCAGCTAAGTGGGTCACAGTTGGGCTCGCAGTTGCGCTCTCCATCTCTTATTACATCGGTGCATACAGCACGATCCGGCTACTACGCCGCTATGAGATATATATCCATACCCGCGAGATCGTCGGCCTCTACCTGCGACTTGCTGGCATCTTCCTCTGTGTAGCGCTTCCGTTGCGCTTGCTCAGCTCGCAGATACCTGGTGGAAATACTCTGCGCCTTCTTATTGTTCTAGGAGTAAGTGGTGCGGGTTACTTTGCAATTGCAAAACTCTTCAAAATCACAGAAGTTGGAAGTACCTTCCGAGTCCTACTCGGGCGGAAAATATAAAAGCGATAGGCTGATCTCATGAGCGAAGTTCGAAACCTTGTCATTGTTGGTTCTGGTCCTGCTGGATACACAGCTGCGATTTATGCGGCGCGTGCAGATTTAAAACCAATTATTTATGAAGGTTCTGTAACTGCCGGTGGCGCACTTATGAACACCACTGAAGTTGAGAACTTCCCAGGTTTTACTGATGGTGTTATGGGTCCAGACTTAATGGACAGTATGCGCAAGCAAGCGAAGCGTTTCGGGGCCGAACTCATCACCGACGATATTGTTGAGATGGATCTTGTTGGTGATATCAAGACCCTCAAAGATGGTTCAGGAAATACTATTCAAGCAAAGGCTGTCATCCTTGCGATGGGTTCTGCTTATAAAGAGATCGGCCTTGAGAATGAGAAGCGATTATCTGGCCGCGGTGTCTCATGGTGTGCAACGTGTGATGGTTTCTTCTTCCGCGATCAAGAGATTGCCGTTGTTGGTGGTGGAGATTCTG
>DAIOGE010000030.1:0-10558 GCA_036745375.1 Candidatus Nanopelagicaceae bacterium | reverse complement strand
AGGGGCGATGGCTGCGCTCGCGGGTCAGTCGACCATGCTCAGTCAGGCAGCGCTTTGCCCACAGCCGGGTTCGTTCAAGGGAGCGTTCTTGGTACCCCCGAGTGTTGTGGAGGGTGGTGCATTCATCGAAGGCGAAAATAATGTCGGCACCTAGTTGGTGCTGGACCTGCATAGAGACTTCTGGGGTGAAGCGGTGCATGCTGCCGTCGAGGTGCGATTTGAAGGTAACTCCATCGTCATCTACGTGGGCTAGGCGCTCTTTATTCTCAGCAATGACCTCATCTGACCTAAAGGTCTCGGTATCCATGGCGATGACCTTCTTAAAGCCAACTCCCAGGGAGAGAACCTGAAAGCCGCCGCTGTCTGTAAACGTGGGTCCGGGCCAGTTCATGAAGCGTCCCAGCCCACCCGCCTCATCAACGATTTCTGGGCCAGGCTGAAGGTAGAGGTGATAAGCGTTGGCGAGAATCGCCTGAGCTTCAAGCTCCTTCATGGACTCAGGAAGCACTCCTTTTACGGTGGCTTTGGTGCCGACTGGAATGAAGGCAGGGGTCTTGATCTGACCGTGGGGAGTGGAGATAACCCCGGTTCGACCCAATCTCCCAGGCAGTTGCCTTTCTTCTGCAAATGAGAAGTTATTGCCCGAACTGGTGCCATAGGTCATGCCCGTACTGTATTGAAAAGAACCCGACAAATAGGGCAAGATGACCCCACTTGGTACCCCTCGTGCGGGCTACGACTTCTGGAGTGCAAACTTTGGCGGAACAGCTTGCTCACCTATTAAGGAGAAAACATGAAAGCACGCCTCAAGACGCGTACTGTCGTCGCAGCGGTCTCCGCAGCGTCGATCGCGTTAGTCGGCTTTGTTGCTGTACCAGCTCATGCTGATACTCGCACCACTGTCGTGGTAACGGAATCAAATCCGTTGTCATCATTGAATCCTGGAACTCCGGATACAAACTTGGTGACAAATACTGATATTGGATATTTAGTTTCTGCTCCATTCTGGTACTACGACAACAAGGAGCAGGTCGTTCGTAACACAGACTTGGGTTCTTATGACATCGCTGTCAATAAGGTGAATGACTTTGAAGTCAAGTACACAATCAAGAAGGGTGCTGTCTGGTCAGATGGAGTACCAATCACCGCAGGTGACCTTCTCCTCAGCCATATCTTGAATTCCAGTGCATACTCAATCAAGGCTGGTCTTGGCGATCCAAACGGAAACACCACTCCTGCATTCAACAGCGTCAACTACGGTGGTCCATATGACACTGCAGTCAACGGACTTCCTGTTGTTTCAGCTGATGGATTGTCTGTCACAGTCAAGTACAGCATCCGTGTAGCAAACTGGGACATCTTGGGACCAAGCCCATTCCCTGTTCACACATTGGTCGAGCTTGCTCGCGGAGACAAGGGTCTTCCTTCAGTCTCAACCGCAGCCGCTGATACTGCACAGTTCGTAAAGGACTTCCAGTCTTACAACACTGCAAACCTCAAGAAGTACGGAAATGTTTGGAGCAACAGCTACAACATCTCTGCTGTTGATAGCTCAACAAACCCACTTCTTCTGGTCAGCAATGGTGGATACATCCTGCAATCAGCAGTTACAAACCAGAGTGCAACTCTCGTTGTTAACCCTAAGTACAACGATGGACCAGCTCTTAGCGGTATCACAACATTCATCTTCAAGTTCGGTATTGCTGATGGTTCACCTTCAGCTCAAGCACTCTCCAACAAGGAAATTGACGTATACGATGGTCAGCCAACCGCTGATGCAGTTGCATCCCTCAAGACCCTTCCAGGTGTAACAACCGTTGGTTACAACGCTGCAACTTATGAGCACATTGATCTTCGCGTAGGCGATGGACCAGGAACTACAGATCACTACACCGGTCCATTTGCTGCTTCAGGAGGCCAGAAGGCTGCCGACCTACGTAGTGCATTCTTGCTCGCCTACCCACGTGCAGATATCGTCTCTAAGTTGATTGCACCAATCAACTCTGATGCACAGGTCTTGCAGTCAACATTCGTGCTTCCTGATAACGCCGATTACAACAGCGTAATTGGTTCTAATGGTTCTTCGATTTACTCTGGAACCCAGGCAAAGCGCACAGCTACTGCTCTTGCATTGGTAAAGAAGTACTACCCAACAGCGGGTACTGCTACTCCAATCAATGTAAACCTTCTCTTCGGACAACCTTCAAACACTCGTCGTGTTTCTGAATCACAGTTGGTTAAGGCTGCAGAAGCTAAGGTTGGCTTCAACGTCAACATCACACCTACCTCCGGTTGGTCTGCTCACTTGTCAGAGAACAAGTGGGATGCTGAGTTCTTCGCATGGTCAGCATCAAGCATCCAGCAACAGGGTAACTGCCCTAACTTCGAGACAAGTGGTGGAAACAACTTCATCGGTTACTCCAGCCCAGTCGTTGATGCGGCTTGTAAGGTTCTATCTGGCGCGTCAATTTCGCACGCTGATGAACTTCGCCTCTATGACAAGGCAGAGGGCGCTGTAGATCGCGACGCAGTCTCATTGGGTATCTTCCAATTCCCATCTGTTGTTGCTTATAACTCTGCACTCGCCAACGTAAAGCCTGGTCCACTCGCTCCAAACATTGTTTGGAACTACTGGGCTTGGCATTTCTAAGAAGTTAACTCCTTAGACCAGACCTAAGAGAAGAGCGCTCTCCACAGTGGAGGGCGCTCTTCTCTTTTCACTGTTTCGGGGCTTTTGAGAGGGGTTTAGCCTGCGAGTTCATTTATTGTTATCCAGGAGTTTGCCCTAGTATCGCCCTACATGCAGTTCCTGTAGAACCTTGTATTCCTAGTAGGAGGTCCACTCGAGTGTTTGCCTATATTTCACGTCGCATAGGCGCCGCGATTATCGTCCTCTTTGGTTCGACCTTCATTCTTTTCAACCTTGAAGCAATTTCTGGAGATCCACTTCAGGATCTACGCACAAGTACGAGTCCCACAGCTAAAACTCAACTTCATGATCTGATTAGAACGCTCCACCTAAACGTGCCGGCTCCAGCGCGTTACTTCATTTGGCTCAAGGGCGTGTTAAAGGTATTCACTGGTCACATTGATTTGGGTACCGACCGGCAATCCACTCCTATTCCTACCGTTCTAGGGACTGCTATTCCCACGACAATTAGGTTGGTCTTGGCAGCAACCATTTTGGCAATCGTCTTGGGTATTGCTATCGGGATTATCTCAGCGCTACGTCAGTACAGCCGTTTTGACTACTTCATGATTTTTGTTTCATTCTTTCTCTACTCACTGCCCATATTTTGGGTTGCAGTATTACTTAAGCAATTTTTGGCAATCTCATTTAATAACTTTCTAGTCAATGGTCATATCGGATTGTGGTTTATAGTAATTATGAGCCTGATTTCTGGAATTTTTTGGGCCGGTGTTTTCTCGGGAACCCGAAAGCGAGTTTTCACAATTTTTTCTGTGGTCGCCTTGGTCAACGCGCTCGTTCTTTGGACTCTCAGCGTAACAAAGTGGTTTACCCATCCTCGACTGGGGATTGAAGGCATCTTTCTCTTTGGAATCGCTATTGCGTTTGCGGTAACTCTCGTCTCTACGGGACTCGAAAATAGGAATGCGCTCAAGGCTTCGCTCACTATGGCGCTGGTTGGAACTATTTTGTATTTCCCAGCCGAACATATTCTGCACACGAAGGGCAGCCTCTTCTTAATTCTGGTCTTTGCAGTCGTCACTTTTGCCGTCGCGACTCTTAATGGACGTCTATGGTCGAAGATCGATCAAGGTCCGATCGTCAGATCCTCGAATTTAACCGCCTTCTTTATTGCAATTCTGATTCTATTTGACGAGATGATGCATAACTGGGTTCATTACATAAACACAGATGCGGTAAATGGACGTCCAATCTCTACTATCGGTCAGAGCAACACCCAATTGCCTCCGGGACACTTCTGGTACAACGTTATCGACACTGCAACTCACTTGTTCTTGCCAACGATAGCTTTGACCTTGATCTCCTTCGCCGGTTACGTCAGATACTCCCGCGGAACAATGTTGGAAGTCCTTAACCAGGACTACATTCGTACCGCGCGCGCTAAAGGACTAACTGAGCGCACAGTTGTGATGCGACATGCCTTTAGAAATACCATGATTCCTTTAACGACCATCATTGCTCTCGACTTCGCTGGGATCATTGGTGGCGCCACGATTACTGAGACCGTATTTGGTTGGACTGGCATGGGTAAGTT
Source organism: Candidatus Nanopelagicaceae bacterium (assembly GCA_036745375.1). Classification (GTDB taxonomy): domain Bacteria; phylum Actinomycetota; class Actinomycetes; order Nanopelagicales; family Nanopelagicaceae; genus PALSA-747. The sequence continues at coordinate 6,314 of DAIOGE010000030.1, read as the reverse complement.
ATTTGTAAATGCCATTTATTCTTTCGATGAGAATCTTCTTATGGCAACATTTTTAATTACTTCTATCTTGGTACTACTAGCGACACTGCTCTCAGATCTGCTCTACGGAGCCCTCGATCCACGAATTAAGGTAGGAGGAAACTAATCATGGCTTTATTTAGACGCTCCAAGAAGAACACGGAAGATCTTGTAAATGCCGAAGGAGGCCTCGAGAACCGTGAAATTGAAGGTCTTACACAAGGTCAGATAGTTCGTGCTCGTTTCTTCCGCCACCGTGGCGCAATGATCTCTATCGTTGTACTAGTTGGAATTATTCTCCTGGTCTTCTCATCTGTTGGTGGAAATATTTTCGGCATCAATTACTCAGGCTGGTGGAAGTGGACGATTACTGACATGCCTGATGTGACTCAATGTCGAGCAGGTATTGTTGGTTGCCCAACTCTTTCAGTCATTCCAAAGTTCCTTGGAGGCGCTGGGATGCACCTCGGGCAACATCCATTTGGGCAGGATGATATTGGTCATGATTACTTTGCATTAGTTATGCGCGGCACTCAACGTTCGATCATCATCATGTTTGTCTTGGGAATTGTTGCTGGCCTCGTGGGTACAGTTGTTGGTGCTGTCGCTGGTTACTTTAAGGGCATCACGGATAATCTATTGATGCGCCTTGTTGAGTTCATCATCATCATTCCTGTCGTTATTGTGGGAGCCGTAATTGGATATCACTTCGGCAGTTTGGGAGTAATGGTCCTGGCTCTGATGCTGGGACTTTTCTCCTGGCCAGGTCTAGCTCGTCTAGTTCGAGGCGAGTTTCTCTCGTTGCGTGAGCGTGAATTTGTTGATGCTGCCCGGGTAGCGGGTGCCAGCAATTCCCGCATTATCTTTAAACATATTTTGCCGAATGCGGTGGGTGTAATCATCGTCGCCGTGACCCTTTTGATGTCCCAGGCAATCTTGTTGGAATCTGCTCTCTCATTCCTTGGGTTCGGTGTAGTTGCTCCAGATGTCTCCCTTGGTCTTTTGATTAGCCAGTATCAGGATTCATTTACAACTAGGCCCTGGCTCTTTTGGTGGCCGGGTCTCTTCATCATCGTTATCTGCCTAACCGTGAATTTCATCGGCGATGGATTGAGAGATGCATTTGATCCACGCCAACGTCGCAGGATTGGACGTAAGGAGCGCGAAGAGTCTCGCCAGGCAATCGCGAGCCACAGCGTTGGAGAGAGTAAGTAATGAATGCGGTTACAACGAGGCGCGATAATTCGTTACTTGTGAAAGAGCAACATGACCGCCGCGATGACTCCAATAAGCGCTGCGCTGCCAATGATGGAGTAATTGCGCTCGAAGGTGTCTTCAATGATCGTCGGATTAGCAATCCTGCTGAAGTCAACCATTCTGTATCTGGCTATAGCAGCGGCCGCTCCAGTATCGCTCTCTGGGAGGTCTGCGGGACCTATTTGGACTCCGCGTTCCAGCCCCAAAGTTCTTGGATCTATAGCCTCAATCTTGTCCAGCCGAGTGGCTCTTCTTGCTTGTCTAGGAGTTGGACCAGTAGCAGCCCAAGCGCTAATTCTCTTCTCTCGGGTGTAAATCATGAGTGTGAGCCGCGCTTCAACGCTTTGAACGCTCTTCCAGCTCAACGTATAGGTCTCGATTGGATTAACAATGGTGAGACCTTCATCGTAAAAGATGATTTTAGGGCGAACGTAAGCAGCGCTTGCCAAGATAGTAAAGAAAGCGCACCACAGGGTTACATCAATCGAGTTGTATCTACTGCTTGTATACCAGGTGCTAATAACGATACCCAGAAAGAAGAAAAGCAGAAATCCGAGCATCAAATAACCTTTTCGAGCGCGGAATACTGTCGGATTAGTTCGATTGCTCTCACTCATCATGCTGTAATAGTGTCACAAAAGGCGGAGAAATAATGACAAGTGGTGGTACACCCGTACTCAAAGTTTCAAATTACAGCGTCGAGTTTTGGGTCGATCGTGTTTGGTACCCAGCGGCGGTCAACCTCAACTTTGAACTCTTCCCAGGTAGAACTCTCGCACTTGTAGGGGAGTCTGGATCAGGTAAGTCAACTGTTGCAATGGGAATAATGGGTTTGCTCGCCTCTAACTCGAGAACATTTGGTTCGGTCAAGGTAAAAGATGTTGAGATGGTAGGTGCACCTCCCGCTACTCTACGTAAATTCCGTGGCAAGGAAGTTGCTTATATCTTCCAGGAGCCAATGACAGCTCTCAACCCGGTTTACACAATTGGTTTCCAAATTATTGAAACTATTAGGAACCATTTCGACATGGGTCCTAAAGAGGCCAGAGCCCGTGCAATTGAACTGTTGACACTGGTTGAGATTCCAGATCCTGAACGTTCGGTCGACAAGTATCCTCACCAACTCTCTGGTGGGCAGCGCCAGCGGGCCATGATCGCCCAGGCACTAGCTTGCGATCCAGCTCTTCTGGTAGCCGATGAACCAACAACGGCGCTGGATGTAACGGTTCAAGCCGAGATCCTCGATCTCATGCGTGGATTGCGTACCAAATTAAATTCTGCAATTTTGTTAATCACTCACGATATGGGTGTAGTCGCGGATATGGCCGATGACATCTTGGTGATGCAGGGTGGCAATACCGTTGAATATGGAACAGCCGATCAAATTTTTAATCGCCCCCAGCACCCTTATACCCAACAACTTTTGGCGTCGGTTCCTAAGATCGGTTCCACCAAGATGCGTATTCTTGAGCCGAGCCAATCTGCTGCAAGCCCAGTTCTTAAACTTGAAAATGTAACGATTGAATATCCAAAACGAGGTCGGATCCCAGCATTTACCGCTGTTAAGGATTTCTCCCTTGAGATTTTCCCTGGTGAGATTGTGGGCCTTGTTGGTGAATCTGGATCTGGAAAGACCACGGTGGGCCGCGCCTCAATCGGATTAATTCCAATCAAAGCCGGAACTCTCAAAGTCGTTGGTCAAGACATTAGCCATGCCTCAATGAAGGACCTGCGCCAAATTCGTCGCAACACTGGAATTGTCTTCCAGGACCCTGCTAGCTCGCTCAATCCACGTCTACCAATCGGTGAGAGCATTGGAGAGCCAATTTATTTAGCAGGGATTGCCAAGGGCCAAGAGCTCGGCAAGATGGTTGAAGACCTACTCTCCAGCGTTGAATTACCGCGCAGCTATAGAAACCGGTATCCGCACGAACTCTCTGGTGGTCAGCGTCAACGCGTCGGTATCGCAAGAGCCCTCGCACTCGCCCCAGATATCTTGATCGCCGATGAACCTACTTCCGCGCTAGATGTATCTGTTCAGGCTCGCTTCCTAGACCTGCTCCAAGAGCTGCAAGCGAAATTAAAGTTCGCTTGCCTTTTCATCACCCATGATTTGGGTGTGGTGGACATCCTCTCGCACCGAATTGCGGTTATGCAGAATGGTCGCCTCGTTGAAATCGGTACCAGAGATGAGATTCTCAATCATCCGAAGGATCCGTATACACAGCGTTTGTTGAGCGCGGTCCCTGTTCCAGATCCTGCCGAGCAGAAGCTTCGCCGTGAAGCGAGATTGGCTGCAAAGTAACGCCCAGGCGTTACCTGATCACCAGATTCGAACTCGTTCGGACTCGGGTAACCAGAGCGGATCGCCCTCGACCACTCCAAAGGCTGCATAAAATTCTGGCAGGTTCTTCAGAATTTGATTTGCTCTAAATTCTGCAGGGGAGTGTGGATCGGTAGCGATCAACCGCTTTGTCTCCTCAGGGCGCAATTTCCCATTCCAGATCTGGGCGTAGCCGATGAAGAATCTTTGCGCGCCTGTCAGACCATCAATAACGGGCGCAGGTGCCCCTTGGAGCGAAATTTTGTAGGCCTGATAAGCCACACAGGCGCCCCCTAAATCTCCGATGTTCTCGCCGATTGTGAGCGCTCCATTCACGTGGACCTCAGGCGCATTGGAGGGATGCAGCGCCTCGTATTGGTCAATGAGTTTGCGAGTGAGCGCCTCAAATTTGGCTCGGTCCTCTTCGCTCCACCAATCGTTGAGGTTTCCATCGCCATCAAATTTCGAACCTTGATCATCAAATCCATGACCAATCTCGTGACCAATTACCGAGCCGATGCCCCCGTAATTGACGGCGTCATCTGCCTCGAGATTGAAGAAGGGAGGTTGCAATATCGCTGCCGGAAAGACGATCTCGTTGTAGAGCGGGTGGTAATAGGCATTTACCGTTTGTGGCGTCATGCCCCATTCGTCGCGATCGATGGGGGTGCCAATTTTGGAAAAGTTGAACTCTTGAGCGAAGGTTGTAACCGCTTCTAGATTTGCAATGAGGTCATCAGGAACGATGGTGAGTTTGGAATAGTCGCGCCATTTATCCGGATACCCAATTTTTGGGGTGAATTTATTTAGTTTATCGAGGGCCTTGGCGCGAGTCTCGTCACTCATCCAGGTGAGATTTGAGATATCGACACGGTAGGCCTCAATCAAATTGTGAACAAGTTTGAGCATCCGCTCTTTGGCTTCTGGAGGGAAGTGGCGCGCTACATACTCTTGGCCAATTGCTTCTCCGAGGGCACCTTCAACGAGAGAGACTCCGCGCTTCCAGCGTTCGCGAAGCTCTGGAGTTCCAGAGAGAGTCCTTCCGTAAAAGGCAAAATTCTCTTCTACAAAATTGGCAGAGAGGTAGGCGGCGCTTCCTGAAATCAGATGCCAGGTCAGCCAGGAACTCCATGATTCGCGGTCGAATTCATTGAGCAGTTGAGCCATTCCGGCAAAGTGGGATGGTTGTTGAACGATCAAATCTTCCATCACATGCTGCGGCACTCGGGCGGCGTGCATCCAACGCTGCCATTCAAAACCTGGAGTGAGTTCCTGCAAACCAGCAAAGTTGTATGGGTTGAGCACCTGGCTCATGTCACGATCTTTAACCTGATCAAAGTGATTTGCCGCGATCTTGGTCTCTAGCGCGAGTACACGGGACGCATGCGCTGCGGCGTTCTCTACCCCTGCCATCTCCAACATCTTTGTAGCGTGTGAAAGAAAAGCCTCGCGGATTGGCGCGTACTGCTCTTCACGATAGTAGGCCTCATCAGGCAGGCTGATCCCGCCTTGCGACATATACATGACATAACGATTGCTATCGTGAGCATCGACCTCTACTCCGATATAGAAGAGGCCACCGAGTCCTCGAGCCTCCAAGCCACCCATGACCTCAAGGAGTTCATTAGCGCTTTGAATAGCGAGGGTTCTGGCAATGTCATCTGCGATGGGGGAGATACCGAGCGATTCAATCCGTTCAACATCCATGAACGAGCGGAAGAGATCACCAATCTTCTGAGCGTTTGAACCCGGCTCCGCAGTGCCAGCAGATAGGTCTTCGATGATCTGACGAACATGGGCCTCGCTCTGCTCTCGCAAGACAGTAAAGGCGCCATAGCCTGCTCTATCGGCTGGAATCTCAAAATTCTTTAGCCAACTCCCATTTACATAGCGAAAAAAGTCCTCGCGGGGCGAGACAGATATATCGAAGTGATCATGGAAGATTCCGCTTTTTAAATCGCTCTGTGAACTCATTCCTCTAGCCTAATAGAGGTAGGCCTCAAACCTCCGTTTCAGAACTAATACAACTTTCAACTATCCTGTATTCAAAGTAAGATTCGAGTATGACAGCCAAGAAGATTGACGCAAAGTGGCTCTCCCCACGAGAGTTAAAGGCATGGCGTTCTTACATCGTCGCCTCGCGTCGCCTCTGGGATGCCATGGAGACCGATCTCTCTCCTCATGAATTATCGATGTCCGATTACGAGATTTTGGTCCACTTGAGTGAGGCACCCGGTCGACAGATTCGAATGAGTGAACTTGCCGAGAGCGCCATGATCTCGAAGTCTCGCCTCTCTCATCGTATGAAGGTTATGGAGAAGGCCGGTTGGGTAAGACGCGAGGTCTGCAAGGTTGATAAGCGGGGTCAATTTGCCATCATGACTGACAAGGGTTGGAAGGCGATTGTTAAAGCTGCCCCAGATCACCTGGTAAGCATCCGCTCCCGATTTATCGATCACCTCACCGCTAAAGATCAGGAGGATCTAGCCCGGATCTTCGAACGAGTGAGCGAGAAGATGCGCGAGCAATTTGAAAAGGGATGCGACTCTTAAATTAGGGAAATAAAAAACCCCGCCACATGATGTGGCGGGGTTTTTCAATGTTGACTTACTTCTTTGCAGCAGCCTTCTTACGAGGCTTTGCAACCTTCTTAGCAGCTGGCTTTGCAGCAGCCTTCTTACGAGGCTTTGCAACCTTCTTAGCAGCTGGCTTTGCA
>DAIOGE010000029.1:0-11353 GCA_036745375.1 Candidatus Nanopelagicaceae bacterium | reverse complement strand
ACACCTGCAACCCGCGTTGCATCGATCTGCATGAATGAAATGGCGTTGAGTTGCAATAGTTGCTTAAAAATTAAGCGATTGGCGGCCATCTCACCGGTTGCAACTTTGGTAGGAGCTACTTCGCGAGCAATGCGAGCATGTCCCACCACATCATCAGGATGAGTTGGCTCTTCAATCCACTCCAGTTTAAATTCCTGCAATTGATTGACCCAATCAATTGCGGTGTCGACGTTCCACACCTGGTTTGCATCAATTGCAATTTTGAAATCAGGACCAACTTCAGCGCGAACCTTTGTGAGGCGACGGCGATCATCTTCAATTGACTTGCCGCACTTATATTTAATCAAACTAAACCCATCAGCAACTGCTGCGCGAGTGAGATCCAGCATCTTCTCATCTGTGTAACCAAGCCATCCTGGCGTAGTTGTATAGGCTTTTACACCGTTAGTGAGAAGCAGAGATTCATTTTCTGAACGTTGTGATTCGACCTTCTTCAAGATATCAAGAGCTTCTGATGGAGTAAGCACATCGGCTATGTAACGAAAATCAATAGCCGCTACCAATTGCTCTGGTGTTAGGTCTGACAATAATTTCCAGAGCGGAACCTTGCGCTCCTTTGCAAATAAATCCCAGAGTGCATTGAGCACAGCTCCCGCTGCCATATGAAAAACACCCTTATCGGTACCTAACCAACGCAACTGACTATCAGCAGATAAGGCGCGCGCGATATCACCGATTGCATTGAAGGCATCTTCAGTACTCAATCCAACAATCTGCTGCACCAGAATTTCGATCGCAGTTATTTGCACATCATTTCCGCGCCCGATTGTGAATACTAAAGAATCTCCTGTTAAAGAACTATCCTCGGTGTACAAGCGCAAATACGCAGCAGAGTAGTCAGGGTCAGCATTCATGGCATCTGAACCATCCAACATCTTTGATGTAGGGAACCTGACATCAAAGGCCTCTGCGCGAATTATCGAATGCGCCATGTCAATCCAAATACTTCTTTAAGCCGTCAGGGATACCGTTTTCAGCCCACAAGCCTTCATAACCAATGCCTGGATCTTGCGGAGCATGAACCACACCATTGCTATCTACTAACGCTTCGCGCTCAATTGGATTTCCAAAAACCAAAGATTCGTAATAGGTGTTGTTCTTGATGGCCATGCAAAGATGTGCGCTCTCAAGCCCGCCGCCATGAACTTCTGCGCGCAAGTGGAAAGAATCTGCGAGGTGCGCAATGCGCATTGCACCAGTAAATCCGCCACGAAGGAAGGTACTGGTACGCACGGCCGAGGCCACTCCCGTAGCAATAAAGTCACCGGCGCTCATGTGAGCACCATCTGTGACCTCTCCTAGCAACAGTGGAACGCGAACTCTCTCGCCTAACCACTTGTACGCAGTGACGCTAAATTCGCGCATCGGTTCTTCGTACCAGAGATAACCGGCATCAGCTAAGGCATGTCCGAGATACGTGGCATCAAGTAGATCAAATCCTGCCGACCCGTCATACATCAATGGGATGTCATCACCAACATGTTCGCGCAATTTGGTGCAGAGCAAAGCATCTTTCTTAGCATCACCGAATGCATGCAATTTGATTGCGGGATAGCCGAGCGCTAAGCATTGATCTGCAACATCAAGAAACTCTTCGATAGTAGAGAATGTAACTGTTGATGCATAAGCCTGAATTGATTCGCGATAACCACCCAATAATTTCCATACAGGTAACCCAGCTTGTTTAGCTGCGATATCCCAAAGGGCTACATCAACAACGTGGGCCATATTGGGAGCGAATCTTTCAATTCGATCTAACTCCCAAGCGCGCTCCCATAGGTATTCACGATTGAGAGGGTCTTGGCCGATAAGTTCTGCCTTAAACCTGCGATCTACATAATCTTTAAGAATGACGCCACGAGTTGCTGTGGCAAATCCAGTGATTCCTACATCTGTTTCGATTACCAACCAGCCGCCAACTGTGGCTGGATCTGAACCTGGAAGACCTTTGCGCCAGATGAAGGCTGGCTTAAATGCAGGGCGATCTACGAGAATCACTTCTACATTGGTGATCTTCATCGGTTCAACTCCTTAGCTAGTTGGTGAAGCCGGTTTGTAACTTTTTGATAACGGGGAACTTTTCCCCGCATAAAAAGCCAGACCGTTTTTGAAACTGTGGGACATCCTAGAGAAATATTTGTAAAAATACTATACGAAATAGTATTTATCCTCTAACCTCATGCCAACTGGCCACCTCTCCCTCGATAGGTGGGTTAGCAACGAAAGGGGAAAACCTTGAAAAGAAAGCATTCCTTGCTGGTCGTAGCAACGGCCGCTTTGTTAGGAGCTTCTTTAGTAACACCAGTTGCTGCACAAGCAGCGCTTCCTTCGATCACCATCTGGGTGGATTCACCTCGCCTTCCTGGTGCACAGTTGTATGCAAAGCTCATGAAGGGCAAAGTGAATGTCAATGTTCAACTTCACGCCCAAGGTGATCTAGTTGCGAAAGTACAACTATTCAACACCGTTAAAAAAGGCTGGCCAGATGTAGTTTTCGGTCCACCTAATGACGTTGCCTTTTTGAAGAATCCGTTGGTTAACGACGTTCTTCAACTCGACAACCTCCAACCTGCAAGTGTGTGGAAGCAATTTGGCAACGGTAATAACTGGTGCGAACTAGATGGCCACATTTATTGCGTAAAGAATGACCTGGCGCAGACAGTGCTTTGGTACAACAAGACTCTGATGGATCAATTCGGATACAAGGTTCCTACAACAATGGCTCAATTTGCAGCAATTGGTATGGACGTTGCAAAGAATCACCCAGGATATTCACTTGGTACCCTCGGTGATCAAGCCGCATACTCTGGCTTCCTCGAGCCATCACAGTGCCCATTGAATGAGGCAAAGAATGACACAGTTGTAGTAATTAACTCGAAGGATCCACATTGCACTCGAGTTTCTGCACTTGTACAACCTCTCATCGACAATGGCGTACTTGATGTACGTAGCCCGTTTGATGCTGGTTACATTAAGGATGTCGGACAAGCCGGCAAGTGGTTGATGGAAATCGGTCCATCATGGTGGGGTCAATTCGTTCTACGCCCTGCTAGCTCTTACAACATCCCTGCTGGGCAAATTGCAACCGCTCCAATGCCTATTTGGCCTGGAGAGACAAAGGCTTACTCTGGTGAGTATGGTGGAGGTATCTACACCATTTCTCCTCACTCAAAGTTCCCTAAGGAAGCTCTTGCTTTCGCAATGTTCATGGTCGGAGACAAGCGCAACCTTGTTGACGTAGCAAACCCTGACGGAAGTCATGGTGCTCCTACCTATCCTGCATTCGGACCTGGAAACAAGATCTGGACTCAGGCTGTAGCTAAGGATCCTTACTATGCTCAGAACATTGTTCCTGCACTTGATACGCAGGCACAATTGATCTGGGGCGGTACTAAGCCAGTTCGCTATGACGCCAATGGCGCATGGGGTGCATCATTCGATCCTGACTTGGCGCAGAATAAAAATATGCAACATGCGATAGATGCCTACGCTACATACACCTCTAACGAAGCGACCCAAGTGGGTTACGCGGTAGTTAGCAAGTAATACCGAGTAAAAAACGTATCAGAGTGCCTCGCAGGGCTTTAGATGGTCCTGCGAGGCTTCTTAAAATTGCTAAACCGAGGAGTTAATGTGAGCCAAGGTCGACATTACAAACCAAAAAACCTCTTGATGATTCTTATGCTTGCCCCGTACCTAGTTTTGTTATTTCTTTTTGGCATTTTGCCCCTTATCATGGCAATTTTTAACGTTCCAAGTAAATCGCCGTCTAATCCCAATGGCGGATGGAAAGTTTTCAGTATCGTTTTGCATGATTTCCGTTTAGTTCCGGCGGCTGAACACGTTTTAGGATTCATGGCGATATTTGTTCCGCTAATGATCTTTTTTGTCGTGGCAATGTCTCTCATGTTGGATGTCAACTCGGCTCCATGGAAAAAATATGTAAGGCTCGCTTATATCGTTCCCGCTTGCGTATCGGGTTCCGTCGCAGTTCTTCTTTGGTATGTCTTGCTAGAACCTACACTCAGCCCATTTAAATCCGTTATGCATTGGCTCGGGATAACTCAAGCATCGCAAATTTGGAAGACCCAGAACCTCACTTTCATTCTCGCGTTTATGGCTTTCTTTGCCCTGGCGGGACAGTGGATCCTCATTCAATTCGGATCGTTGCAATCTATTTCAACTGAGATACTTGAAGCTGCCCATGTTGATGGCTGTTCACAATTCCAGATGGCCATGCGCATCAAACTTCCACTGATTCGCAAGTATGTAATTTATATGAGCGTGCTTGTCTTTGCTGGAGGGCTGCAGATTTTCGTCGAACCACAATTGCTCAACACCAGCATTTATGCCGGCATCGCAAACCAGTGGTCATTCGACCAGTTGAGCTATTCACTGGCCTTCCAAAACGGAAACTTTGGTGAAGCTTCTGCTCTCTCGCTCATGCTTCTAGTTCCAAGTTTGATTGGCGCACTTCTCGTAATTTATAAGACAGACATGTTTGAAGATGTCACACTAAAAAGTCCTAAGAAATTGGCAAAGGAAGCACGTAAGCGTGAGGCGGCTAGAGCATGAGCATTAATCTAAAAGGGAAAGAATCCACGCCTGCCACAAAGCGTGTTAAGAAGCGCCGCAAAGTAGGAATCGGTCATTATGCGGTAAATGTTTGGTTGATTTTTTGGGCCGTAATCAGCGTTATCCCGATGCTTTGGCTCATTCTCGCGCCCTCAAAGAGCGATAGAAATCTCTCCTACAAGAATCCGCTTTCATTTGGCCATATTTCAGGATATTGGCATGCGTGGAAAAATTTGCAGGATTTTAACAGCGGCGTACTCGCCCGTTGGGTCTTTAACTCGATTACATATAACCTGGCTATTGTTCTTATTGCCAGCTTGACCGCGTCCCTCGCAGGCTTTGTAATTACGGCCTCAAAAATCCGCTTCAAGAAAGCATTCTTGATTTCGACGCTGATTATGATGCTGGTGCCACCAGTTGCCTTGGTTATTCCACTCTTTATCGAGATGAACAAGGCCAATTTGATTGATAATCCTTGGTCCGTAATCTTGATCTCATCGCTCTACCCATTCGGGGCATTTCTCTCTTACATCTATTACTCCAACACGATTCCACCAGAAATTTATGAATCTGCACGGCTCGACGGTTGCAGCGATATTCGACTGTATACGAAGATTGCATTCCCTCTTAGTTATCCGCTTCTCGCCCTACTTGCATTCTTTGCCTTCGTTGGCAACTGGGGTAACTACTTCATGCCGTACATCATGCTTCCATCACCCGAGCATTACACGCTCCCAGTGGGACTTGGAGCGCTGTTCTTCTCCACGCCAGCAATCAATCCAGGTAACGGTGCTACATCTGTCCCGATTCTTAAACCAGAAATCGCTCTCGCAGGTATTCTGATCGCGGTGCCAGTGATGATCGTATTTTTGATCTCTCAGAAGCGACTTATTCGCGGAATGCTTTCTGGATCTATAAAAGAGTAATTATTTCCGAGAGCGGTTATACGAAAGGTTCATCATGGAACGCTTGGTCTTTCCCTTCTCCGAGGGAAATCGCAGTATGGGCGAACTCCTTGGGGGCAAAGGTGCAAACCTTTCGGAGATGATCTCTCTGGGAATTCCGGTTCCCGATGGATTCACTATAACTACTGCGGCCTGCCGAGATTTTCTTGAACGCAAGAGCCTCTCGCCTCAACTCGAGTCCGATATTGAATTCGCTGTCGCCAAATTAGAGAAGCGCACTGGTCGTCGCTTTGGTGACCTGAAGAACCCACTCTTGGTATCTGTTCGCTCGGGCGCAAAGTTCTCTATGCCGGGCATGATGGAGACGGTTCTCAATGTTGGAATTAATCCCGATGTAGCCGCGGCCCTTGCAGTTAAGTCCAAAGATCCTAAATTTGCTTGGGATTCATTTCGCCGCTTTGTGGAGATGTATGGCCGCATAGTCTGCGGAGTTTCTGGTTCTCACTTTGAGGAGATTCGCGAGAAGTTCCTCGTCGATCACTCTCTTGCTTCTCGTGAGGAGCTCTCCGCCGTTCAGATCGAAGAGCTCTCATACTTATTTATTTCAAAGATTGAGGATGAGACGGCGCGGGCATTCCCCATGGATGCCAAGTCGCAACTCCTTCGAACCGTAGAGGCGGTCTTCAATTCCTGGAACTCTGAGAGGGCAACCCTCTATCGCCGCCGTGAACGCATCCCCGCCACACTTGGAACCGCGGTCAATGTACAGATGATGGTCTTTGGAAACTTTGGCGAAGATTCCGGGACAGGAGTTTGCTTCACAAGAAATCCAGCAACCGGGGAGAGCGGCGATTACGGAGATTATCTGGTCTGCGCCCAAGGCGAAGATGTTGTCTCTGGAATTCGCAACACTTTAACTTTGCAGGACCTCTCTGAGATCGCACCCGAGGGCTATAAAGAGCTCAAGATAATTATGAGCAAGCTGGAGAATCACTATCGCGATATGTGCGACATCGAGTTCACCATCGAATCGGGAAAGCTCTGGATCTTGCAAACTCGAGTCGGTAAGCGCACTGCAGAAGCTGCTTTCCGCATCGCAAGCACATTGGTAGATGAGGGTCTCATCTCTATTGATGAAGCACTTGTTCGAGTTACCGGCGAACAGTTGATGAACTTGATGTTCCCACAATTTGATTTAAGTGCCGCAAACGAGAGATTATCAACGGGAATTCCTGCATCTCCTGGCGCAGCTGTGGGTCGAGTTGTCTTTGACTCTAAGAGTGCGGTGGATGAGGCGATGAAAGGTGTGCCGGTAATTTTGGTGCGCAGTGAGACCTCACCGGAAGATCTACCTGGCATGGTTGCAGCGCAAGGTATCTTGACCTCACGCGGCGGTAAGACATCACACGCTGCGGTGGTTGCACGTGGAATGGGTCGAGTGGCGATCTGTGGCGCAGAAGAAGTGAAGGTTGATCTCGCTGCACAAGAATTTAGAGTAAATGGCCATGTTGTTAAGGCTGGCGATCTGATCTCGATTGATGGGGCGACAGGTGCGATCTATCTCGGCGAGATGAAGGTTGTTGAATCATCGGTGAGTCAGTACCTGCAAAACTCTGTTCTTCCACAAAAATTCACTCCTTTGATCCGTGCCATCGAGCGATTTTTAACACGAGCAGATTTAGTTCGTCGTTTAGAGGTTCGTGCCAACGCGGATACCGCGGCCGACAGCGAACTAGCGCGCAACTTCGGAGCGCAAGGTGTTGGTCTTGTTCGCACTGAGCACATGTTCTTAGGGGAGCGCCGCATACTCGTCGAGAGCCTGATCTTGGCCGAATCCCCTGAGGTCAGGAGCGCGATTTTGGAGGAGATGGAAGAACTCCAATATCAAGATTTCGTAGGGATCTATCGCGCTATGGAAGGCCTGCCCGTCACCATTCGACTATTAGATCCACCGCTCCACGAGTTCCTCTCGGACAAGACCGAGTTGTCGCTGCGTATCGCTAACAAGGATGCCCAAGGTCTTGAAGTGAGTGCGCATGAAAGAGCCTTATTAGCAGCAGTGAATCGACTCCACGAGGCCAACCCCATGATGGGTCTACGTGGAGTTCGACTCGGAGTCCTGATCCCTGAACTCTTCATCATGCAGGTGCGTGCGGTAACGCGAGCAGCGGCTGATCTGCGCCGAGAAGGAATTTCGGTAAAGCCAGAGATCATGATCCCGCTCGTCGCCAGCCAGAGAGAGCTGCTCTATTTCCGCGGAGTTCTGGAGGCAGAGATTCACTCCTTGTTGGCGAAATTAGATGTAAAGATCGATATCCCAATCGGAAGCATGCTCGAGACGCCTCGCGCTGCAATCACCGCCGCTAAGTTAGCCGATTACTCCGACTTCTTCTCCTTTGGAACTAACGACTTAACTCAACTCACCTGGGCATTTAGCCGCGACGATGTTGAGCATAGTTTCCTGCCACGTTATCTTGATCTAGAACTTCTTCCATTTAGCCCCTTTGAATCTCTCGATCAAGATGGAGTTGGACTACTACTTCGCATTGCATATGAAGAGGTAAAGGCAGTCAAAGCGAATCTCAAGCTAGGCGTATGTGGTGAACATGGTGGTGATCCGCAGAGTATTCACTTCTTCCATCAACTTGGGTTGGATTATGTCTCATGTTCGCCTTATCGAGTTCCAATAGCAAGGTTAGAAGCAGGTCGAGCCGCAGTACTAAATAGGAGATTGATGACGCACGATGAAAAGGCAACGGCATGAAGCACGATGAATTAACAGAACTTAAAGGCGGAGCAGTTGTATCAAGGCTTGGCCTGGGCACCGCACAATTAGGCGGTCTCTATTCATCAGTTGCCGATGAAGAGGGTCAAGCGCTCATTGATGCTGCTATGGATCGTGGCATTCATTATTTCGATACCGCACCGCATTATGGAAAAGGCGTTTCAGAGAAACGATTGGGACGCTACCTATCTCACTATCCACGAGATAGTTGGGTGCTCTCCTCTAAAGTCGGTCGACTGTTAGTTCCCACCAATAAAGAGGATGACTCATTCTTTCTTGACGCAGATAATTCGGTAGAGCGTCTCAACGATTACTCGGAATCGGGTATCCGCCGCTCCTTTGAAGAGAGCTTGGTCCGTCTTGGACTTGAATCGATAGATATTGTCTATATCCACGACCCAGATGACTACCCAGAGGAGGCGATTAACTTCGCCTACCCAGCGCTCGAGAAATTGCGCTCAGAGGGTCTGGTTAAATCAATTGGTATTGGTATGAATTACAACGAGATTCCGACTCGGATGGTTAATGAGACCGATATCGATGTTGTGATGAATGCGGGTCGGTATACCTTGCTAGACCAGAGCGCGGCTGACGAACTCTTCCCGGCCGCACTCAAAAAGGGCGTATCGATAGTCTCTGTAGGGGTATTTAACTCTGGAGTATTGGCTCACCCGTCTCCGGATTCCCATTATTTTTATGAACCAGCGCCTGCGAAGATCGTGGCACGCGCCTTGGAGTTCCAGAGTGAACTTCAAAAATTTGGCGTCACTTTGCAACAGGCTGCGATCCAATTCCCACTGCGCCACGAAGCCGTTAAATGTGTAGTTGTCGGTTGTCGTAGCGCCGCATCACTCAATCAAAATATTGAGAACTTTGATCGTGCGGTTCCCGCCGAGGCGTGGGAGGTAGTTGACGAACTGATCGCAAAGCACAGAAAGCAGGATCTCTAATGGCTCTGCACCCACAATGCGCCCTCTTTCTCGCTGAAGCTGCCAAAGCCAATGTGCCGGATATGCCGACGCTTGGACCTCATGGAGCTCGCCTTATCGGACATACTCCCCGTGAATTCTCGGGGCCACTTCGCGATGATGTAAAGATTTCTACCCGCTACATCACGACCCCTACAGCAGATGTAGTGGCCAATATTTATCAGCCTCCTGGTGTGGGCCCCTATAACGGCATGGCATATTTTCACGGCGGCGGATGGGCCTTTAATTACATAAATAAATACGATGCCCAGCTACAGGACTTAGCGGCTCGCACTAATTCCGTGATTATTGCTATCAATTACCAAAAGGCACCAGAGCATAAGTATCCAATTCCATTTGATGATTGTTATACCGCTTTTGTCTGGTTACACGAGCACGCCGAAGAATTTAACATTGATACAAAGAAGATCGGTATTGGTGGAGACAGTGCTGGCGGAAACCTAGCCTCTGGAGTTGCACAGAAAATTCGGGATGTAAATCAACACCATCTCGCCTATCAGATGCTTATTTATCCTTGCAATGGGCTTGATTTCGAAACCACGTCATACCTGGCTAACGCCGATGATTATGGTCTGACTCGCAACAACATGATGTGGCTGTGGGAGTTGTATCTAAATGGGCCGCAGGATTTTAGTGACCCATATGCGGTACCGCTCAATGCAACTAATTTTGAAGGGTTAGCTCCTGCCATACTCTTCACAGCCGAGCACGACGTGTTGCATGATGATGGAGCGCTCTACGCTAAAAAGTTATCGGATGCTGGAGTTCCAGTTATTTATAAGGATTATCCTGGAATGATCCATGGATTCTTTAACTACGGCAGCATCATTGATGAGGGTATTGCCGCTCGAAGTTTTCTCGTCGACTCCATTAATCAGATTCTGCGGGGATAAGATGCCATCGAACCTTAAGGGAATGACCTGGGATCACCCTCGAGGTCTCGACTCTGTGGCCAACTCAAATCAACTTTTATTGAATGAGATCGGTATAACGGTCGATTGGGATGCCAGATCGCTTTTAGCCTTTGGCGATCAACCAATCGTCGAGTTCTACAACGACTATGACCTGATGATCATCGATCATCCCCACGTTCCTGATGCGGTCCACGCCGAGGCCGTTGTGGCCTTCGATGAGCTGCTGAGTGACGAGGAATTAGAGCTGTTGAGCAAGACATCCATTGGTCAATCTCACGCGAGCTATCAATATCGCGGGAGCCAGTGGGCGCTGGCGATAGATACGGCAGCGCAAGTCTCTGCCTATAGACCCGATAAGGCAGATCGCGCGCCAATTTATTGGGAAGAGGTTCTGGATTTTGCAGCGGCAGGAACTGTGCTCTGGGCACAGAAACCAGTCGATGCTTTCAGCACGTTCGCTACGTTAATGGCGCAACGCGAGGCGCCATTAACGAGCACGGGCGAATTCATTAATAAAGAGGTAGCAGCAGAAGTTTTGGGGTTCATGGTCGAACTCTCTGCCAAAGTTCCTGAATTCTGCCTGACCAGCAACCCCATAGATATCGCTGAAATTTTGGCGCGCGATGAGCGCTATACCTATGGAGTCTGTATGTACGGGTATAGCAACTATTCTCGTGCAGGCTTCCGAGAGCGCCTCTTGGCCTATGACGATGTGCCCTCCTTCGACGGTCAGGCATCCGGATCTCAATTAGGCGGCGCTGGAATAGCGGTTTCGAGTAAATCTAAGGATCCAGAGCGTGCGGCACAGATCGCACTATTGCTCTCCTCGCCAGATATTCAATCGACCGCCTACATGCAAGCGGGCGGACAGCCGGGAAATTTGGTCGCTTGGAAGAGCGCTCAAGCCAATCAGTTCACTCATAACTTCTTCATCAATACTTTGCGTACTTTGGAGCGGGCATGGGTAAGGCCCAGGATCTTTGGTTGGCCAGAAGTTCAGTTCGCCTCTTCGCAGATCATTCATCGAGTTCTCACCGAGAAGCGGTTTAGCGCGCAAGATTTAGGTGCAAATGAGAGCACCTACGCACTTCATATCAAGGAGTCGGTATGAGACAGGTATGGAGT
>DAIOGE010000028.1:9031-11594 GCA_036745375.1 Candidatus Nanopelagicaceae bacterium | reverse complement strand
CACCGCTGCTCTCCGACTTTGCCCAAAAATATAAGGCACAAGGTGTGCAGTTCGCCGGAATCTTGACCCGCGATAACACCTCGTCGGCACTCGAGTTCGTCAAGCGTTTCAAGATTGCCTATCCCACTTTTACAGATGACTCGGTGCTCGCAGAATTTCGCAACTCACTTGTGCCAAATGCAATCCCCACAACTCTCATTATTGACTCGCATGGATATGTTGCCGCTCGAGTAAGTGGTGAAGTCACCGTCGCTCTGCTGAGTGATCTCATCGATAGAGTTCTCAAGGATCCTCCGCATGCATAACTTCTTCGTGCACCAGGTTCTCTCTGGCAATTTGATCCTTGCCCTTGTTGTGGCCTTAATTGCAGGACTTATCTCCTTCTTCTCGCCCTGCGTTCTTCCGCTAGTTCCCGGCTATTTGGCTTATTCGGCTGGAATGACCGATGTGAAGAACAAGGGGAGAACCGCGCTCGGCGCCATTCTCTTCGTCTCGGGATTCTCGGTGCTCTTTATTAGCTACGGCGCTCTCTTCGGCTCTCTGGGAGCGAAGATTTCGAGTGGATCACGCTGGCTCCAAATCATCTTGGGACTCCTCACGATGCTGATGGGCACCATCTTTCTCTTTAACCAGAAGTTCTATCGCTCCTTCAAACCTAGATGGAAGTCCACGGCGGGTCTTCTTGGAGCTCCGCTCTTAGGTTTTCTCTTTGGGTTGGGATGGACTCCGTGCATTGGTCCAACCCTTGGTGCGGTTCAGGCGCTCTCTTTCCAAAGTTCAAGTGCGCTACGTGGGGCGATCCTCAGCGTGGGTTACTGCTTTGGGATCGGTG
This sequence comes from Candidatus Nanopelagicaceae bacterium, assembly GCA_036745375.1. Classification (GTDB taxonomy): domain Bacteria; phylum Actinomycetota; class Actinomycetes; order Nanopelagicales; family Nanopelagicaceae; genus PALSA-747. The sequence continues at coordinate 10,762 of DAIOGE010000028.1, read as the reverse complement.
TTCCTTTTATTGGTGTTGGTCTATTTTTTGATCAATCGGCAAAGTTGCGCCGCTTTATTTCGCGCCACGGAAATTTGTTGACTATTTTTGGAGGAGTATTTCTGATCATCATCGGCTTTCTGCAGGCAACTGGGTTATGGGGCGATATTTTGAATCACCTGCGCTCCTCAATTTCTAGCTTTGTTCCGAGCGTCTGATGAGCCAAGAAAATAACTCCGTCCCCGATATCGGGTTTATTGGATTACTTCGTTGGGGTTGGCGCCAATTAACAAGTATGCGCACCGCCCTCATTCTGCTTATGTTGCTTGGGGTTGCCGCAATTCCAGGATCTCTCTTTCCGCAGCGTAATCAAAATCCACAGAAGGTTGATTCGTACTTCACTACAGATCCAACCTTGGCGAAGTGGATGGATCGTTTCCACTTATTTAATGTCTATGCCTCGCCTTGGTTTAGCGCAATCTACTTGTTGTTGTTTATCTCTCTGATTGGCTGTGTGCTTCCACGCACCTTCCATCATCTGCGCGCTATCGGCAAGAAACCACCACTCACTCCACGGAATCTTGATCGTATGGAAGGTTACCGAGTTGTCAGCTCTGACCCCGTCAGTGCAATTCAACTTTCTTCAAAGTGGCTCAAGCGCCATCGCTTCCGGATTCGAGTCGATGGTAATTCGATATCGGCGGAGAAAGGTTATGCGCGAGAGACCGGAAACCTTCTCTTTCACCTCTCACTTATTTTGATTTTGGTTGGTGTAGCACTCGGTTCGCTCTTTGGTATGAAGGGAGAGGCGATTCTCAATGTGGGAGATCGCTTTATTAATACTCCAACTTCATACGACAACATCTCGTATGGAAAGTTTCAGGGCCAAGGTTCTTTGATTCCATTTTCATTAACGGTTACCAATTTCGCTGCAACGTATGATCCAACAACTGGTGAGCCCAGTGATTATGTTCTTACGACCGAGATCGCAAATCCACTTGGCAGCAAGGCGAAGCAAGTAATTATTAAAGTTAATAAGCCATGGACTTCGGGCAGCACCAAGGTCTATCTCCAAGCAAATGGATACTCCCCAGTTGTTACTGTCCGAGATAAATCCGGAAATATCACATTCCAAGGTCCGGTCATCTTCTTGCCACAAGATGCGAATCTGAGCTCACTAGGTGCGATCAAGATTCCCGATATGAACCCTCAGATCGGGTTCATCGCCTCCTTTATTCCTACAGCTGGAAGTAGCGCAGCGCGCGGAATCTTCTCGACCTATCCTGAAGTGCTTGATCCACGGTTGGTCTTATCTGCCTGGAAGGGCAACCTGGGACTCGACAACGGCACTCCACAATCTGTGTATTCGCTCAATACCTCCAAGATGACCAAGATTGGACTCAAGGCGCTTACCTTGGGAAGTACCTATGACTTTGGTGCGGGAACAATCACATTTGATGGTTGGAAATCATGGGTCAACCTGCAGATTGTTGATGATCCTGGGAAGATGTACGCACTCTTCGGTGCGATATTCGCCATTTTAGGGTTACTGATCTCACTCTTTACACGCCAGCGTCGGATTTGGGTAAAGGTGGGAGAAGGTGTTGAAATTGCGGGTCTAGCCAAGAATGGAATACCTGGGCTTGAAGCAGAACTCACAGCGCTAGCGCGGGCGCTTGAAGAGGCTACGGGAGGCAAAGAGTGACTTCAACTAATCTTGCATACTTTTCAAACGGTGCTATCTACGCCTGC
>DAIOGE010000028.1:0-8931 GCA_036745375.1 Candidatus Nanopelagicaceae bacterium | reverse complement strand
CGCTGGTTGGGTTTGCCGGTTTCAATTTCAGTACTTCTCACCTTGGGAACTGCGATCACCGTGCTTTATCGCCCAAGTGCTCCGCTAGTCCCTGCACTTAAGTCGCCTTGGCTTGCGATACATGTACTCGCAGCGATCATCTCCGGGGGAGTGTTTCTGGTGGCCAATTTGGTCGCTGCTACATATTTAGTCATGGAGCGCTACGAGTCCAAGGGTGGCCGTCCAAAATGGGCGGAGCGAATTCCTACCCTCGATAGTTTGGATCAACTCTCTTATCGCTTGGTTGCATTTGTCTTCCCGCTCTGGACCTTTGCGGTTATTGCAGGAGCGATCTGGGCTGAGTCGGCCTGGGGTAAGTACTGGAGTTGGGATCCGAAAGAGACCTGGGCTTTTATTACCTGGGTTGCTTACGCTGCATATCTGCACGCCCGAGTAACCGTTGGTTGGCGTGGAAAGAGAGCGGCCTGGCTCTGTATCTTTGCGGGATCGACTTTTCTCTTTAATTACATTTACGTAAATATCTGGGGAACCGGCCTTCACACCTACTCCGGTTTGTAAGATTTTGTAGCGTTAGAGTTTCTTTAAGAAATCTGGATTGTCATCCGGTGGGAGCATCCTTGTAACTCTACGCTTTGGAAGCGCTACGCCTTTTGGACGACCCACAAAGAGCCAGACTATTGCGCCGAGGAAACCGAAGAAGATAATAATTATGAGCCAGGCCCACTTTGGAAGATTGCGCACGACATCTTGTTCGGTGCGGGCACAATCGATGAGGCCATAGAGCCAAAGACCCAAACTTCCAAGAACGATCAGAGCATCAAGCATGTAACTCAGTTTACCCTTTAAATCAAAAGTGCGATTGCCAAGGATGTTGATAGAAAGAGTTGCAGTTTTCCGACTTGTCCGAGCATTGGAATTAAATCTGCACCTTTGGCGCCAGCCCTGATTCCCCTAATGATATTTAAGGTTATAGGCATGAAAAGCACCGTCACTAAGGTCCACGGAGTAATAAAGGCAGCTGCGATCGCCACAATGTGAGCGAGAACCAGCAATCCTGTGAACATCTGGCGGGCTCGTTTGTCACCCAAGCGGACCGCAAGAGTGCGCTTTCCCACCAGAGAATCTTTAGGAAGATCGCGCAGATTGTTAATTGCCAAGAGTGAGCAGGAGAGCGCACCAACCGGAATAGCGACTAGAACGCTCTGCCAACTTACTTTATGCGATTGCACTACGTAGCTTCCGATCGTGGCTATAAGGCCAAAGAAGACAAAAACCGAGATCTCGCCAAAACCTGAGTAACCATAAGGATGTTTGCCACCAGTGTAGGTCCATGCCGCAACAATGCTCACCGCACCAATTACAACCAACCACCACGAAGTGCGCGCAGCCAAAATAATTCCAAATACTGCAGCGATGGCAAAGCAGAGGAAGGCGGCCTGCTTCACAGCTTTAGCTGAAGCCAAACCGCTAGCGACTAAGCGAACCGGGCCAACTCGATTGTTATCGGTGCCACGAACCCCATCGCTGTAATCGTTTGAATAATTGACGGCGATCTGAAGCAAGAGGCTCACCGCAAGTGCCATGGCGGCATTTAGCCAGTTAATTCCGTGGTGATCGCGCTTGATGAGCGCGGTTCCAACTAGAACTGGCGCGATGGCAGCGGGAAGAGTGCGCGGGCGCGATCCAGCTACCCAGACTTTAAGTGAACTCATTAGACAATCATCTCAAACCTTTGGGCTAACCGCCGCCTATCTGGCTTCCCAAGTGAGGTGAGAGGAAGTTCAATTCCGCTGAGAAATACTTTAGGAACGCTATGGTTTCCAAATTTTTCGCGCAAAAGCTGCGAGATGGCGCTCTGATCAATTTCGAGTGAACTTGCCAGACAGAGTTGTTCGCCCCATTCCGGGTGCGAGATAGCGCAACTCATGTAGTGCAACTCTCCAGAACCATTAAGAAAGTTATCAAGTGCTCCTAGGGAAATCTTCTCACCACCAGAGATGATCTGATCGTCGAGTCTTCCCGTAACGAATAATTTTCCATCTTTTAAATATCCTGCATCGCTCGTCACAAACCAACCAGCGTCATCCGTCAAGGTAAGAGCGCCACCTAAATATTCTGAGGCTTGCATAGGCCCGCGCAACGCAATCGCACCCGAATCTCGGATCTCAACTTCTACCCCTGGAAGTGGATCATTGTTATAAACGCATCCTCCACTCATCTCTGACATTCCGTACGTGGTTACAACGTTAATTCCAGATTCACGCGCGCTCTTAAGGAGTTCCGCGGATGTTGCCGCCCCACCAACCAAGACTGCCTTTGCGTTCTGAAGAGATACCAGAAACCGACCTCGCTCCTGCAACGCACGAAACAGTTGTGTTGGAACGATGGAGGTGTACTCAAAGTCATCATCAGAGAGGTCGCTTTGTAGCGCCAACGCTCTAACTAAGACATTGACCCCAGCGATGTGATGAGTTGGCAATAACAGTGACCAACGTTCTCCCCGCTGGGCTCCCAAATATGTGTGTGAAGCACGTGCACTTGCAAGTAAGGCATCTGCGGTAAGTGCGACTTCTTTGGCTGAGCCAGTCGACCCACTGGTGGGAATCACAACTGCTATCTGCGAGTCAACCTCACTGTAGTGAGTTGGGCCAAAGGCGAGAGCGGGGCCGGTTCCCGTCAAAGCGGCGTCGAGCGCCTCCAAAGTGTGTGTGGTTGACCACGCTGAGGGTACTTGTAGCAACTCTCGCGGTGACTTATTAACCATAGCCCCCGTAGGCTATCGGCTTGTAACGAAATACCGGAAGTGAAAATCCGGCGCTGAAAAGGAGTGACTGTGAGTAAGCCGTTTAAGCGAGAGCCAGGTAGCCGAACGATTCCACAATGGAGCATCGGCGTTGGTGGCGAAGAGTTCACGGACATTATTTACGAGGTGGCCGAGGGAATGGCCAAGATAACGATTAACCGTCCGCAGGTTCGCAACGCCTTTCGCCCGGAGACCTTGCACGAGTTGCAGGAGGCATTCTCATTAGCGCGCGATGATGAATCTGTTGGAGTGATCATCTTCACTGGTGCGGGTACTGAAGCTTTCTGTTCTGGTGGCGATATCAACGTTCGCGGAGATGATGGATATATCGGAAGCGATGCACTTGGTAAGAAGGGAATCGGACGTCTCAATGTCCTCGATCTCCAAATTCAAATTCGCAGACTCCCTAAGCCGGTTGTCGCAATGGTGGCTGGTTGGGCGGTAGGCGGAGGACATGTGCTCCATGTCGTTTGCGATCTCACGATCGCAGCGGAGAATGCCAAGTTTGGTCAGACCGGACCGATGGTGGGCTCATTTGATGGTGGATACGGTGCAGGCTTACTTGCCGCGCATATCGGTCAGAAGAAGGCTCGCGAGATCTGGTTCCTATGTCGCCAATACGACGCGCACGAGGCGCTCGATATGGGATTGGTAAATACTGTTGTTCCCATCGAAGAGTTAGAAGCAGAGACTGTCTCTTGGTGTCGCGAGATGCTACGACACTCTCCTATGGCTCTTCGTCTACTTAAGGCTGGACTCAATGCTGCTGATGATGGCTTAGCTGGAGTTCAACAATTGGCAGGCGATGCAACCCTCCTCTTCTACTTAACTGAGGAAGGTCAAGAGGGTCGTGATGCTTATAAAGAGAAGCGCGATCCCGATTTCAATAAGTTTCCACGTCGCCCTTAAAAATGTTAGAGATGTACTGTCCTGACTTACAGGTCCTCTCCATTCCATTACGCAACAAATTTCGCGGCATAACTACGCGAGAGGTAGCAATCTTTAGGGGGAGTGCAGGCTGGAGTGAGTTCGGTCCCTTCTTGGAATATGACGATGTTGAGGCGAGTACATGGATGGAGGCAGCGCTAGAAGCTGCTAATAATCCCTGGCCGAAACTTCATCGAGATCGGGTGGCAATTAATGCAACCTTGCCTATCGTAGAAGTAGATCAAGTGGCAGGAATCTTGCAACGTTTTCCTGGAAGTGCCACGGTGAAGATAAAGGTCGAAGACTTTGAATCTGGAGCAGGTGTTGTTGAGGAAGTATTGAATCTCTACCCAGATATGAAGATTCGCTTGGATGTAAATGGTGGTTGGGACAGTGATGAGGCAATTAGTAATTTGCTGGAGTATCACCTGCGCTTTGGCAATGTCTTCGAGTATGTAGAACAACCCTGTCGTACTCTTGCCGAACTTCGGCTAGTAAAAGCAGAGGTGCCGATTCGCATCGCTGCCGACGAATCTATCCGTAAAAATTTAGGAAGCGATTTTGCTGACTTTGCCGCATATGCAGATGTGGCAATCCTTAAATGGCAACCGCTTGGGGGCTTTCAAAGAGCTCATCAAATCGCTGCAGAGATTGGACTTCCGGTCGTAGTTTCAAGTGCTCTCGAAACTGGTATCGGAATATCGCATGGATTGGCGCTAGCAGCATCATTTCCTACATCAACCTTCGCATGTGGACTTGGAACAGTAGCGCTCTTTGAAGGCGACATTTGCGATCCAGCGGTAGTTCCATCTGATGGATATATTGAAGTAAAACGCCGTGAGCCGAATTTGGTTGAGAGGTACCTCGCAACTCCGGAGCGGACAGAGTATTGGAAGCAACGTATTGTTAGAGTGCTTGAACTTATTGAAAGGCGGAGTGCATGAATGCGACCACGCTTGCGCGCAATCTCGTTCGCCAATTAATTGAGAACGGGGTCAGCGACTTCGTGCTCTCGCCTGGTTCCAGGAATGCCCCTTTATCTATTGCTCTATATGAAGCTGAGCGGGCTGGTTTGGTCAATCTTTACGTGCGCATTGATGAGCGTGGAGCCGCATTCTTTGCACTGGGATTAAGTAAGGCCTCTGACAACTATGTCGCGGTGATCTGCACCAGTGGAACAGCCGCCGCAAACTTTCACCCTGCGGCACTTGAGGCATATCACTCTGACAACAAGTTGCTTGTAATTACCGCAGATCGTCCGGCTTACCTACGCAGAACCGGGTCTAACCAGACGACCTTACAAGTTGGTTTGCTTGAACCAATTAAAACTATAGATATCTCGGCAACTATTTCTATTGCAGAATACTTAACCGATGGACCGCTTCATCTCAATGTGCAATTTGATGAGCCATTACTTTCAGATGATCGCACTGATTGGTTAGCTGGACTTGCACCGCACGCCCCTGTTTATATTCGGGAGTTCTCTCCTCAGGAGTTTTCTCCAAAACCTCGAGGTGTAGTAATCGTTGGACATGATCGGGCAGGAATCGATGCCTCTGCGATCTCGCATTTCGCGCGAAGCGCAGGTTGGCCACTGTTGACTGAAGATCCACTCTCATTTCCCGATGCCATTGCGCATGCCGCGCTCATTCTGAGCGATATTGATATTCGCGCTTCATTGCAACCAGATCAGATCGTCGTGATAGGCCGTGCCACTCTTTCGCGGAGCATAAATGCCCTTATTAAAGAGTGTGCAGATGTAGTTGTAGTGGATCCGCGTGCGAGCACCATCGATACGGCAAGGTCAGCAACCCAGATCTTCGATTCTCTTCCTGATATTCAGGCCACGCCAGATCCAGATTGGCAGGAGAAGTGGCGTCAGGTCGCGACGGATGCTCGCCAATCCTTGAGCTTAGGTTGGTCGGAGCAGAAGGCGCTGGCGTTAATTAGTGCGGGTATTCCCAGCGATGCAGCTCTCTTTGTGGGAAGTAGTCGTCCCGTGCGCGATATCGAAGCTTTTGCATCTCCCCGCGACCGAGTTCACACCTTCGCTAATCGTGGTCTTGCGGGTATTGATGGAAATATCTCGTGCGCCTTTGGAATAGCAGAGAAATTTGAGCGGTCATACGCAATTTTGGGTGACCTCACATTTCTCCACGATATATCTGCGCTGGTTAATCCAAGCTCCGCAAACCTGACCGTCTTTGTCGTAGATAACAACGGTGGAGGGATCTTTAGCACTCTTCCTCAGGCCGGGGTAGAAGGCTTTGAGAAGATCTTTGGAACTCCTCACAATTTAGATATAGAGAAGGTAATTCGAGGCTTTGGCGTGATGGTGACCAAGGTGAAGAGCGAATCAGATTTGCTCCACTCACTCAACCATCAACAGCAAGGACTCAACTTTGTTGTTGTAGAAGTCCCAGACCGCGCTACGAATGCGGCGCAATTGAAAGATGTAACTCAGAGTCTGCTTAAGGCGCTTCGAATGGGAAGCAATTTAGCCTGACTCTCAGCTAACTCTTGATCAGCGCTAGAGCCGGCGACAATTCCACAACCTGCAAAGACTCTAATTGATTTTTGATCAGGAGAGATCTGACCGCAACGTAATGCAATACCCATCTCGCCATCACCGTGAGCATCAATCCAACCCACTGGTCCTGCGTAACGACCCCGGTTCATGGCTTCAAGTTCTGTAATCACATTTCGCGCATCTTCTGTAGGAGTTCCGCATACAGCGGCAGAAGGGTGAAGTGCCGCAATTAATTTGAAGATATCAACTTTCGATGCAGTGTCATTTATAACTCCAGTGACATCTGTAGCTAAGTGCATGACGTTAGGCAGGTGTAATACAAAAGGGGCATCTGGAACGTTTGTTGATGAGGCAAAAGGTTCAAGGGCCTGCGCCACTGAGCGGACGGCGTACTCGTGTTCCTCTAGATCTTTGGAAGATTTTGCTAAAGATCCTGCCAGAGCGAAGTCGCGTTCTTCATTTCCGGTTCGGCGAATAGTTCCAGCCAGAACTCTCGATGTCACAAGAGACTTGCTTAACCGAACCAGCAACTCTGGGGTTGCGCCAACTAAATTGTCGACCAAGAACAACCAGGTAGAGGGATATTCGGTCTCTAAAGATTGAATAAGCGCAGCGGGATCAATCTCCTGATCGGCGTGCGCAACTAGATCACGAGCGAGAACGACTTTTTCTAGTTCTCCTGCCTTAATACGTGAAACAGATTCTTCGACTGCGTGAGACCACTCGCTATCCGAGAGCGCTCCTTGTTCCCAGGAGAGTTGGATCCCCTTCTTTTCGATAACGCTCTTAAAGAGTTCGGGCTGTTCTGGACCGATCCAGGTGATCCATGACTTTCCGTTCTTTTGTACAACAACGATCTCTGGAATCGTTAATAAGGAAGGTTGATCTTCATCAAAGGCAAATGAGGCGAAGAGAATTGGACCGGTTCCAACTCCGTGCACATTATTTTTAATCTCTAGTTGCGAGAGTTCCTTCTGCCACCAAGCAGAACTTTCGGCAAAGCGCTTCTTGCCCTGCACAACATGGCTCTTATATGTTCCAAAGGCAATGAAGCCATCAGATCCGCGAATCCAACTTGCGCTGATAGGAAGGTGGGTTGAGATCTCACTTAACCGAGGATGATCTCCCAGCAACTCCGTGGTGATGCGTACAGCCATAGGCTTAAGTTAAGTCCCTTTATCGTTTAGGAACAAAACGCCAGAGCGTTGGCATCGCCGTACTGGCGATAGCGATCTTGATCACTTCGCCCAAGATAAATGGAGTGAGGCCAGCTTTAAAGGTGACCGCCCATGAGGCGTGAATTGAATGATGTAACCAGTAGAGACCAGCGGTGAATATAACGAGATCTCCCAAAATCATTGTGGGAACAACAGTCGCAATCTTTTGATCCCATTTGCGACCAGCAAGAAATCCGGTGAGAAGTGATGCAAGCAACATTCCAACGAGGTAACCACCGGTGGCTCCCGTGATGCGTGATAGGCCGTGTGCTCCCGCTGCGAAGACAGGCGCACCAATAAATCCAACGATCAAATAACTAGCAAAGGTGGTGAATCCAAGAGATGCGCCGTATGCGCTTCCAAGGAGTAGCGCTCCAAGGGTCTGACCAGTTACTGGCACTGGTGAGCCAGGTACTGGAATAGAGATCTGAGCCATCAGCGCGAGAAAGGCGGTTCCACCAATAACTAAAGCGATCTGTGTCGCGATGGTGCTTCGTGCAATGAGCGCGCCCCGCAGCGTTGCGGTTGAAGATATCGACATGTCTATCCCTTTCGAGCCTTCGCCAAAGCAGCCTTGGCGGGTTTGAAGTCCTCTTGAAGTTGTAAAGGGAGCGTACTACCGAAAGAATAAACCCGTGAGTAAGTCTGCAGATCTAAATAAGGAGCCCGAGGAAGTCGCCTCGATGTTCGATGGGGTCGCCAAGCGTTATGACTTCATGAACGATCTGCTGAGCCTGGGACAGACCAAAGCATGGCGCAAGAAGGCCACCGCAATTATTGCTCCTCACAGTGGGATGAAGATCCTAGATATTGCGGCTGGTACCGGTTCATCGAGCCGACCGCTCGCCGATGCTGGAGCAGAGGTGATTCCGGCGGATTTTTCGCAGGGGATGCTGGACGCAGGCAAGAAGCGTCACCCCGATTTAAATTTCACTCTCGCTGATGCACTCAATCTTCCGTTCAAAGAGAATGAATTTGATGTCACGACAATCTCTTTTGGTCTTCGAAATACCAATGATGTCGCCAAGGCTTTGCAGGAGGCGCTTCGTGTGACCAAGCCTGGTGGGCGACTCGTAGTTGTTGAGTTCTCGCATCCGACCAATAAATTTTTTCGCAATGTGTACATGAAATATCTAATGGGGTTGCTTCCTAAAGTTGCTCGCAAATTCTCTTCCAATCCCGATGCATATATTTACTTAGCGCAATCCATTCAAGCTTGGCCGGCTCAAGAACAACTCGCAGAGAAGATCAAGGCGGCAGGCTGGGGAAGCGTCGCCTGGCAGAACTTCACCTTCGGAATCGTGGCAGTACATATCGCTTTCAAGGATGCGTAATTCAAAAATGGCATTTGGAATTCCTCACTTAGATGTAAAGCTCGAGCTATCTATCCGTTCAGATATGAAGCGAGTTGAGGAGTTATTGCGCCAACAGATCCAAGGCGATTACCCGCTTGT
>DAIOGE010000027.1:3781-12072 GCA_036745375.1 Candidatus Nanopelagicaceae bacterium | reverse complement strand
CAATCTCTCAGCGTCGTCGAAACCCAGAATGCCATCAGAATGAGAAAGTTCGCCGCAGCAGATATCGCCCTCAAGAGCACGGCTCTCACCTTGAATCAGAAGGTGGCTCTGGTCGCGGCGGCCAAGGCAAAGTATCAAGCCCAGGAAGTAGCCGCCCAAGCAAAATTGGCGCAAGCGCAAAAGTTATTAGCAGGGCTGACTAAAGCAGAACGTGCCCGATTAGCCGCTCTCCAAGCTTCACAAGACAGCGCCTATCAGAAACGCTCACTGGCCTTGGCAAAGGGAAAGATTGCGGCAACTGGAGCAGAGGCGATCGCACTGCGTTACGCGCTTAGACAATTGGGCTCTCGTTACATGTTTGGTGGCGCAGGTCTGGTCTACTGGGATTGTTCAGGCCTCACTATGCGAGCTCTGCAACAAGCGGGAATATCCGTGCCCCACTCCGCATCAGCGCAGACTGCATACGGAAAGCGAATTCCGTTAAATCAGATTCGACCAGGTGATCTAGTCTTCTTCGGGCAGCCCGTTTCGCATGTGGGTATTTATTTCGGGGGCGGCAAGATGGTTGATGCTCCACATACTGGTGCTCGAGTTCGCATCGAATCTTTTAGCTCCTGGTTTGGTGGCGAAAAGTTTGTTGCAGCTCGTCGCTTCTAATTATTAATCAAGTAAGCAGTTATTTTTGCAACTATTGCTAACGCAAGGAATCAGTCGAGAGACATGCATCTGATAATGCGTTGATTCGGGATGAATCTCACGCAAGAGGGCGTCTTCAAATCGTGCTTTCATATTTAAATCTAATATCAGAATAATTTCAAAGCTCCAGGCAAGTGCCGAATTTGCAAACCCCGCCAAGCCGAATCCGATCAATATCACGCCTAGATACATTGGGTGTCGCACTCGATTATAGATTCCGGATGCAATCAGTGGTGAATCCTTCTTGGGTATCGGGGAAATTCGCAAAGAAGGACGCAGCGAAATTCCTGCGCTTCCAATTATGACAAAGCCCAAAGAAATCAGGATCACTTCGGTAATTAAGTAGCTGTGCTGGGGGGAGCGCAGATTTGTTAAAGCATCTGTCCCAATAATTATCAGAGCTAAAAATTGCAGGCTTACCAGGGTACGGGCGACAAGGATTCGATTCTGCGCAGATAAATTATCGACTATCAATTTTTATCCCACCAGATAGTCGCCAGATCCCTTGTGGTTGTAGGGGGTTGGCTCTTCAAAAATTCTAAAACCTCATGCTCCCTGGACTCTGGCAGGCAGAGACGAATGCGCGAATAATGGGCCATCTGTTCCAAACTGGACTCCTGTCGCATCGAACCAATCCACATCTCAAGGTGGGGTGCATACCCAAGGTCTTTAATCACCGTCATGAGATCATGTGGAGTGGGATCAACTGGTCGGTCTAAGTTCCAAAAGTGCTTCCATAGCGCACTTGCATTCGCCAACGGATGTCGCTGTGGGAGCTCCAAAACTACTCGACGAGATGCATGTGAATTCATCGCAATGAGGAAATCTTCTATCTTTGGCACGTTGTAGACAACGTGGTGCGCGGTCGCCACATCGGCAATCGGAACCTTATCCTCAACATCCGGCCAAAATCCCTCAAAGAGTTCAGAGGTAACCCCTCTCTCTAGAGCATTCGCAGCGAACATTTGCAACATTTCTGGTTGGTGGTCCACACCAATGACGTGCGTTGCCGGAGGTGTAATTGCAAAGGCAGCTATTCCACCGCCACAACCGATATCCAAAATGGTTCCGCCATCAGGCATTGCTTCACGGGCACGTTTGTGAGATGGGGAATCAGTAATCGGATTAGGAATCTGAAAGAGCGCAGGAGGGTGAATCCATGGATCCTCCGGGGCTTGATCCAAAATAGCTGAAGGAATTGCCCATTGCTCTAAAGCGGTGCGCCACCGCTCTCCAGATTCCGTTATCGGCATCTCTTATTTGCCTGGAAGCCAGGCCGACAAATCGGAATCGCATTTGCAAAGTTGCTCCTCAGGGAATGGAGCGAGCGCTTCCTCGATGTGCTGACCACATCCCGCCCATGTGGCTTTGCCACATCGATCGCATCGTACTGCGCTACACATGTGATCCCCCTTTACTTCTTACCAAATAGTCTCGAAAAGAGTCCTGGCTCTTTAGGATCATTTTGGTGCCCCTGACAACGTTGCGATTTAGGTATTCCGCGCATGACTTGCTCGACATGTTGACCACAACCTGACCATGATGCTTTGCCGCACTTACGGCACGTAGTTCTGTTACACATTATTTATTTACCTTTTCCGTTAGTTGTTTATTTGCTGGAGAATTGCTCCATGTCATGTATCCGCCATCAAGATTGATAGCGTCATAACCCATCTCTCGAAGTAGTCGGGTCGCGGCATGTCCACGCTGACCAACTTGACACGTGACGAGAATCTTTCCTGTTGGAAGTTCATTTTTACGTTCGCGAATTTCATCAATAGGAATATTCAGAGCGCCCGGCAATGTGCCCCGATCTACCTCGCCCACGCTTCGGACGTCGAGGATCGAATAACCCTCACCTACTAGTCGCTCGACTTCGCTCCACTGTGCGATAGGAGTGGTCCCCGAGAGGACGTTTTCTGCGATATATCCCAGCATATTGACTGGATCCTTTGCTGAACCAAAAGGTGGGGCATACGCTAGTTCCAAATCAGCAAGCTCAGGAGCCGTGATACCGCCTCGCATGGCTGTGGCAATAACATCTATGCGTTTATCCACTCCTTCTCGTCCAACGCCCTGGATACCCAAGATTTCCTGTGTGGATGGATCCACGAGCATTTTAAGAGACATCCCCTGCGCTCCAGGGTAGTAACCAGCGTGTGAGGCTGGATGGCTATGGATAGCTACAAATTGTTTACCAGCCGCAATCAACCGTTTCTCGTTCCATCCTGAGGTCGCGATTGTTAGATCAAAGACTCTTACGATTGCTGTCCCCTGTGTGGAAACCTTACGAATCTTCTTCCCGGCAATGTGATCTGCCACGGTTCTACCTTGTCGATTCGCAATATTAGCCAGCGGCACCAGAGTGGCTGAATTATCCAGAGCATCCCTCTTCTCTGCAGCATCACCTATTGCGTAAATATCTGGATCACTAGTGAGATTGAACTCATCAACGGCTATTCCTCCGCGCTGACCGATAGCCAATCCAGCTGCCTTGGCTAATCCAATTTCAGGGCGTACTCCGATCGCCATTACGACCATATCGGCTGGCACGAGCGTCCCACTTGCAAGAGTCACGGTCTTCTCATCAATGCGGGAGACAGCATCTCCGAGATAGAGATCTACCTCGTTCTTTCGCAGTTCCGCCGCTACCAAAGTCGCCATTTCAGGATCTATCGGTGCTAAAACCTGATCCTGCGCCTCGATGAGAGAGGTAAAAAGTCCACGATGGCGCAGATTTTCAGCGAGTTCTAATCCAATAAACCCACCGCCAATAATTGCAACGCTCTTAGGATGCTGAGAAACCGAACGATCCATTGCTTCAACATCTTCAATGTTGCGAAGCGAAAGTGCCCGTTCAATACCCGGGATATTTGGCCGGATAGGGGCAGCGCCTGGACTCAATATGAGTTTGTCATACCCAAGTTCATGTAAGGCACCAGAGTGCGCATATGAAATGATCTTCGCCTTCGGATCAATTGAAATTACTTCTGCACCAACTCTTACATCGAGTCGGAAGCGCTTGAAGAGACTATCTGGAGTTTGTAGCAAAAGTGATTCTTCGTTCTGAATCACTCCCCCCACAAAATAAGGAAGTCCACAGTTTGCGTAAGAGACATGCCCGCTTTTCTCGAGAACTATGATCTCCGACGCTGCATCCAGCCTACGCAAGCGGGCAGCTGCCGACATGCCGCCCGCGACTCCCCCAATGACTATATAGCGCTTGTTCAATTTGTAACCACCGGATAACCAGCACTCTGCCAATTAATGAGCCCGCCATCTAGATTGAAAACAGTACTGAAACCGTCCTTTGCCATCAACGAGGTGGCTTGTCCAGAGCGATTGCCGCTACGGCAGTAGACCGCATAGCTCTTGCTCTTATCAAGCTTCTGAATATCAGATTCAAATGTGCCAGATTCAAAATCTATGTTTGTTGCGCCAGAAATATGTCCCGATGCGAATTCTCCAGGAGTCCGCACATCAAGAAGAACAACAGATGTGTCTGTTAACTTTTTTGCAAAATCTGAGACGCTCAGCGTCGTGACCGCTCCAGCTGCCCCACACGCTGTAAGCGCAAAGACAGATGCAAAGAGAACCAAAAATAGTTTTTTCATCATTAGGCCAAACTTAAAAATAGTTTTTGCAGTTTTTCGGAGACTGCTTTCTGATCACTGCGTCCTTCGATGATGCATTCCTCAAGGCTCGCGGAAATAAGTGTAAAAGCCGCCGTGTGGACCGCTTTGCTGACGGCAGACATTTGAGTCACAATCTCATCACAACTTCTGCCCTCTTCCAGCATCTTGACTATGCCACCTAGTTGCCCTTGAGCACGTTTAACACGTGTCATAATTGCCGCTAACGTCTCTTCATTCTGCAAGATATGTGTTGATGATTTGGTTGTAGCCAATTACTTAACCTTCCTCTCCATTGGGTGATGTCCCTTTCGAATCATTTTGATCATTTTGAGATTGATTGCAATAAACCTCATAAATTGAATAAACAAACTTTTGCGCTGCCGCAACGTCTTGTCGGTTGGAAGTGGTGCACGAGCGATGCTCTCGCCAGGATTTTCCATTTTCAACGCTCCTATTCCGGAATCAAAAACCAGCCGAAGCGGGCTTTTGCCTTGTAAATAAACATGTAGTGCAGCGCCAGTTTTATCCAATGACCGGCTAAACCAATCTCTCCAAATGTGTCATCCACGCTCCGACCCGTATTTGGATATTTGACGTAATCGGGTACGACTGGATACATCGTCATGGAGGCAGCAGAACCCACTCTGAGTCCTGAACCTGCCGAAGCAACACATGCAGCGCCCATATTCGCCATCGAAGCGGTACCCACATCGGCCGATGGCCCAATCTTTATCAATTCTTTAATACTAATCACCGCGAGTTTTCCCATAATTCCCGAAGGCATTCCGGTTCTTGGCGGAGATGGAGCTATTAATGTGCCATTTGGCGATTTCCTAGGCTTGGAGATTTGATGCGGAGGTGCAAAAGCGATTCCTACGGCGAAAATATTTGGGTAGAGCGGATTTCTATAAGTCTGGGGCCAATCTGCTGCGACCCACTCCTCGTACGGCTTTCCCGAGTAATCTGCATCGACCTTCATAAAACCAGAAGGTGCGAAGAGTTTCTCTGAAATCTCGATACCTAGCTTGTCGAAGGCCTTTAGATCAACTCCCCTAAATGGGGGCAATAACATCGCGAAGTCAAAGTTCAGCACACCTTTGGTTCCATCGACCAACTCATAGTGGACTTCACCTGGTTCAATCTTTTCAACATGCGCACCGAGGATGGCATTGATACCACGTTCACGAAATAGTGACTCCGTCCAGAGTTTGCTGGTTGTTTGAAACCCCGCCTGTGAAAATACCAATCCCCCAACACCAAAATCGCCCAGCTCGTACTCGTTCGTGATGTAAGTGATATCAGCAAGGTCACGTACTCCTGCTTCGCGAATCTCATGCTCAACGTTAAATGTGTATTCAAATGCCGCACCTTCACAGGTGCAGGTTCCATGTCCTACGCCGATCGCCAGTGATTTACGCTCTCCTGCCTTCATCTTGGTGATGATCTCCTTGAGCGATTTCGCCGCTTCGACAGCGTGCCCGAAGGTACAGACTGAAACTGTGTGTCCATCAGGACCAAGTCCAGGAGTTGCTCCGAAATTCAATTTGGGACCAGTTGCATTGATAAGGAAGTCGTATTCGATCTTTGCAATCTCGCCACTTCGCACCGAATCGGTGTACTTGACCGCAACAAAGCCGGAGTTCGTGGTCGCGTCACCTTCTGGATGGATGGCTTGCGCCAACGCTTGATGAAAGGTGATCCCCTTCTTTTTATATACGGGAGCCAATGGGAAAGTGACCTGCTCTGCAGACATCTTTCCAACCCCTACCCAAATGTTGGAGGGAATCCAGTTGTATTTTGAGTTTGGTGAAATAACCACTATTTCGTGCTGTTTTCCGAGCATCCTCTTTGCGTGCAGCGCAGCGGTATGCCCCGCAACTCCTGCCCCCAAAATCACCACTCTGGCCACTTTTGAACTCCCTACAGTTTGAGGCGGCTTTGCCTCTATACGGGACTATACCCCTAGGGGTATACGAGAGCAAGCGTGGCAATGCGAAACGCCGCCCTCCTATTGCTGATTTAGGAGAGCGGCGTTTCGAGCGACTTACTTAATATCGATCAAGCGAGGCTTCTTCTCCTCTGGAAGTTCACGCTCAAGCGAGATGGTCAAGATCCCATCCTTGAGCTCTGAGCCGGTGACCTTCACATGATCTGCGAGAGCAAAGGTCTGGCGGAATTGACGACCAGCAATGCCCTTGTAGACATAGGAACCTTCGGCTGACTCTTCATTGCTCTGCTTTGAGCCCTCGATGGTCAACTGGTTGTTGTGCAATTCAACGCGCAACTCTGGCTTAGAGAATCCAGCAACCGCCATCTCGATCTCATAGTGATCTTCGCTGCGTTGCTTGATGTTGTATGGAGGGTAGGAAGATGTTCCGCCCATCAGATTGTTTTGGAGCTGTTCCAGGAGGCGCCATTCGCGGTCAAAGCCGACCGACCAGGCCTCAAGATTTGGGAAGTACTCCGCAATGGATGGGAAGGTGTTGCGACGATCATTCTTAACTAGTGTGTATGACATTTAGATTTCTCCTTTTAATTAGCGAGATACCTACTTGCCCAAGTGAGTGACTACGGCAGTGGAGCCAACTCACCCAGTGCCATCGGTGAACCCCCGTTTGGCGAGTTCATATGAGTAAACGGACGGGCCAAATGAGTTATTCCCGGGCAGCGAAAATTTTTCAAAAAATTTCACAACTTTTTCAGGATCTGCCAAGATGTGGCCTTCCGGGATGTAGCGCAGTTTGGTAGCGCACCAGGCTGGGGGTCTGGGGGCCGCGGGTTCAAATCCCGCCATCCCGACGCTGACTACCGAGTGATCTTGGGTTTGCCGTAGATCGAGTGGATCAACCCGCGAATATAACCCAGGGCGAAAAGTCGCCCCAGAGTCTCGTAGGCAGGGCGCTCATTACTCTCGCCATACATCGTTGGCACATGGTCAGGGCGCATCGGACCATCGAACCCGACCTCCTGATAAGCACGGATGCAGGCAGGCAAGTCGTTCTGCCCAGCGTCGTGGAAGGTCTCTTCAAAATCTGTGGCATCGCCAACGATGTCGCGGAAGTGCACAAAGGCGATGGCGCCACGAGCTCCGAACTCACGTATAACGCTTGGTAAGTCATCAGTCATCAGCGCGAAGTTTCCCTGGCACAAGGTGATTCCATTAGAGCGCGATGGATATAGATCCAAGAGGCGGCGATAGTTCTCAATCGAATTCATGATGCGCGGCATTCCACGCATCTCTTGCAAAGGAGGATCATCTGGGTGCATCCCCAGCCTTACATTTGCCTTCTCTGCAACGGGTATAACTGCGTCGAGAAAATATTTAAGTGCATCCCATAATTGATCCGCGGTGTATTGGCCGGGTTCTGCGATACGTGACATCCCTTCGGTATCTGAAAGTTTGAAGCCAGTTACTAAGGCCCCTCCGCGCGAAACGATATCTGTACGAGTTCTCGCCCAACTCGAAACAGCCATCCAGTTATAACAAAGAGTTGTTATACCCAACTCGCCCATCGCTTCTATCTGCTCGATGATGTGCGCGATCTGTTCATCCCTGCCAGGTAGCCCCAGCCGCACTAAATCCATCGGAGCTGTATCTTCAATGCCGATCATCTGGATTCCATATGCCGCAAAAGTCTCTTTGTCGCGCTTAATTCCTTCAAGCGACCAAGGAACGATCCCATCTGAATAACCCGCAGCAAGCTTTCCATCACCTACCGAAGCGAACATTCTCTGTTCCTGTTCTGCGCCTTGAAGGAGTGAAACAGTGTTCGCTACTCCGCATTGCTTCACAAGTTCCCAGAGCGCTGATGGTCTGGCAGAGAGTTGTTCGCTCAAATGGATCACTTACTTACCCTCCTTAGGTGCGGCTGCAGCCAACCGAGCGAGTAGCCCACCATCGACCCGAATGTCATCGCCCGTCATGAATGTTGCGCGCGGACTTGTAACGAACGAGATAAC
>DAIOGE010000027.1:0-3681 GCA_036745375.1 Candidatus Nanopelagicaceae bacterium | reverse complement strand
GTTCCACCAGCGATGCGGATCTCTTGAACAACAAGATTTGCTTCATCGATGGTTAATCCATGCACCACCACCGATGCACCTTGGCGAGCTAACTCGTTAGCCGCACCTCGACCGATTCCGCTAGACCCACCGGTTACAAGCGCAACGCGACCGCTCTGCTCCCCCTCGAAATTACTTGTTGAAGACATTCGGCACCTTTCCCTTTACATCTGTCTTGATCGTGAAGAGAGCTCCTGCAAGTTCATGTTTATCATGCCAACCATTATCACCTGTTGCGGTTGTTACTACTAGAGTCGTGAGGTCTTCTCCTCCAAAGGCACAACTAGAGACAAATCGCACGGGAAAATCAATCACCTGCACCAATGAAAAATCAGGCGAGTACCTTTTAATACAACTTCCATTCCAAAAAGCGATCCAGATTCCACCTTCACTATCAACGGTCATGCCGTCGGGGTACTGCTCGGCCGCTGGGTCAAAAGTTAAGACAGCGCGCTGATTGGAAATTTCTCCGTCAACGTAATCAAAGGCGAAGAGTGTTAACGCGACGGTGTCGATCAGATAGAAGATTGAACCGTCTGGACTCCAATCCATCCCATTGCTCAAGCCCATGCCAGATAAGACTCGTCGCATCTGGGTGCCATCGGCACTCAATCTATGTAGACCTATCCGATCGCTCGTGGCTCCATATGCGCTCGTTCCGATCCACACCTCACCACAAGGACCAACTTTGGCATCGTTCCAACGCATGGGAATTGGATCGGGTGAACCATCCGCTTCTAGGCGACCAGGGAGCCTCGTAATCGAACCATCTGCATTTAACAGATCGGGGCCACTGGCAGTACCTAGCAGCCATCCCCCATTACTTCGAGGCAAAACAAAACTGACGTTCTCAGAAGTCATAAATTCACCGGATGAACCACTCACCAGATCGCGCCACAGAACTTTGTTATTCAAAATATCAACCCAATGCACCATGTCATGAGCAGCGCCTGTTACTACGGGACCTTCGCCCACATGACATTTGCGAAGATCTATCGCAGTTGGCTTCACGATCTTGATGCTCTCTTTGGATCTGCCACGACTATAACCTGGGATCCACATGAATCTTGGGGCCGGGTTTGGCATCCGGATTTCGATTTCCTTTAAGTCGATCCGCTACCTCATTGAACCCAATGACTTCGCTAATGAGCGGCTCTGGATTTACCGCACCCGATGCAAAGTAATCGATTGCTCCTTGCAGACCGGGAGATGCTGACAAGATCCCAACGATTGTGACATCTTGAAGCACAGCAATCTTTGTATCGATCAAACTTGAGGCTTCAGAGAGACCGATCAATACGACTCTTCCGCCTGGTAAAACTTTTTGAAGAGCAAGCGCCGGCATCTCTGAATCACTTGATGCATCGATCACTGCATCGTATTCGCGAATTGAGTTGCCTTTTACTTCTTCAATCGTATGCGTATGCAGTACCCCGATCTGGCGAGCAAGATCGAGGGCGGATTGCCGGGAGCCAGCTACATGAACCTCTAGATTCTTAGCCAGCGCAAATTGCGCTGCAAGCAGACCAATAGTTCCAGCGCCAAGAATCAAAAGTTTTTGATTTTCACCGAGCCCGGTTGCTTCGACACAGCGCAGAGAATTTCCAGCAGGCTCAATCATTGCTGCTGAAGCGACCGAGATCGATTCGGGAACCTCGAAGGTGAATCTCTCGGGGATAAGCATCTGCTCTGCTAGCGCCCCGCCCCAACCATCGGTTATACCTAGTTCAATTCGCTCGTCGCACAAATAGGTCTTACCCGATGCGCACCTGGCACATAGCCCGCACCCAAGCATGGTGTCACCCGTGACTCGCTTGCCAATCCATTCGGAGCTAACACCCACACCAACTGCAGTAACAATGCCGGTCCACTCATGTCCAAGTTGCACAGGGAAGGTGGTTCGACCAGATTGAAAATAGGCCATCTCGCCGGTAAATAATTCGACGTCGGTTCCACAGATTCCGACCCGCTCGACATCTAAAAGAATTTCACCAGCACCTGGCGAAAGATCTGGCACTTCTTGAATCTCTACCGTATTCGGTGAAACCACTCGTAGAGCGCGCACGCAGTTCCCTTCACGGCCGGGTGTAACAAGATCACAATGCTATAGTTTTCTAAATGCTAATGCTTGGTTCCAACTAATGGAATAGTGAGTGAGCGGTGATGAGTGAGTTAAGAAGCCAAGGTTGGTACGGCGGTAATGATCGAAACTCCTATATACACCGCGCTTGGATGCGCCGGGGACTTCCCGATGATGCCTTTGATGGCACCAAGCCACACATTGCAATCGCTAATACTGCATCTGATTTAACTCCATGCAACATGCATCTCAACGAGGTATCTGAGTACGTTCAAAAAGGAATTTGGGAAGCTGGTGGTATTCCACTGAATCTTCCCGTGGTCTCTCCCGGTGAAACTCAGGTCAAGCCAACCGCAATGCTCTGGCGCAATATGGCCGCCATGGCAATTGAAGAGATGTTGCGTGCAAATCCCATCGATGGCGTTGTTCTATTGGGCGGGTGTGACAAGACAATTCCAGCGCTCTTGATGGCGGCGGCTTCAGTGGATATTCCTGCAATCGTTGTTCCTGGTGGACCGATGCTGACCGGAACATTTAAGGGCCAACCACTTGGTTGCGGTACAGATGTGTGGCGGCTCAGCGAAGAAGTTCGCAGCGGCGAGCTCTCCAATCAAGAATTTATCAAATCACAATCTTCGATGATTCGAAGCAAAGGCCATTGCAACACGATGGGTACCGCGTCAACGATGGCTGTTATTGCTGAGACACTTGGAATGACCATCCCAGGTTTTGCGGGTACACCTGCCGCAGATGCTCGCCTACTCTCACTCTCTCATGAAACAGGTCGACAGATCGTTGAGATGATCGCCGTAGATCGCAGACCTTCTCAGATCATGATCAAAGAATCTTTCATCAATGCCATTACCGCCGTCGCAGCAGTCGGCGGATCCAGTAACTCCGTTGTTCATCTACTTGCGATTGCTGGCCGACTTGGAATTGATCTCACCTTAGAAGATTTCGATAGAACTGGACGCGATGTTCCTCTCTTAGCCAATTTGGCTCCATCCGGTGAATTTTTAATGGAAGATCTCTTTAGGGCTGGTGGGCTATTGGCACTGCTTGCCCAGATCCCCGAGCGCTTCTCTTCCGTTCCAATCACTGTCACGGGACGCCCACTTACCGATTACCTTCCTGGCAATGAAGTTTTCGATAAGAAAGTGATCATGAGCCCGGCAGACCCACTTATGCAGAACGCAGGCATCGCTGTCCTTCGCGGCAACCTCGCCCCCAATGGAGCCATCATCAAGCCCAGCGCAGCGACTCCAGAACTACTAACTCATCGTGGACCCGCACTCGTCTTTGAGAGCATTGAGGATCTGCATGCTCGCATCGATGATCCAGATCTTGACGTTACCCAAGACACTGTTCTTATATTGCGGGGATGTGGGCCAAAGGGTTATCCCGGAATGCCTGAAGTCGGAAATATGCCGCTTCCTAAGAAGATTCTGGAGCAAGGCGTTCGAGATATGGTGCGAATCAGTGATGGTCGGATGAGTGGAACCGCCTACGGAACCATCGTTCTCCATGTCTCCCCCGAAGCAGCTGCAGGTGGTCCATTAGCG
>DAIOGE010000026.1:2281-12079 GCA_036745375.1 Candidatus Nanopelagicaceae bacterium | reverse complement strand
CTCAGATGCTCCAATCATCCACGCTATGAACACAGTGTGGAACTGGATGGGTAACAGCAAGTATGTTGGAACTGTTTCAACAATTGCTACAACTTCATTCCAAGATGCTGTTACAGGTATCCCATCAGGTAAGTGCATGCAGCTACAACAAGCTTCATTCATCGCTGCAAGCTTGCCTGCAGGCTCAGTTGTTTCACCAACTGGCGATGCATGGGTTTACTACCTCCCAGGAATCAACCCAGCTGTAACAACACCTGTTGAGGGTGGCGGAGAGTTCTACCTCGCATTCAACAGCAATGCTGCTACACGTGAGGCACAGACCTACTTCTCAACACCACAATGGGCTATCAGCCGTATCAAGGCTGCTGGTGCAAACGGTGGTTGGTTGAGCGCTAACAGCGGCGTACCAGCAAGCACATACTCCAACCCATTGGATGCTTTGTCAGCTAAGTACCTCGCAGATCCACACTCAACCTTCGTATTCGATGCATCTGACGCTATGCCAGCTGCTATCGGAAACGGCGCAGAGTGGACTGGCTTCACTGATTGGTTCGCAAACGGCACGCCTGTTAAGACAGTTGCCGCGCGTATCGATGCAGCATGGCCTTCATCAAGTAACTAATTTATTAGTTAACTAGCACGTCTAAGTAGGTAATGGCGGGGGCCATTTAGCCCCCGCCATTACTATTTCTCCTCAGACAAGTTAGCCTTGCACTTTGATCCACCGGTTCTAATGATGAAAGAGAGCTTATGTCTTCCTTTTGGAGCGATAACCTTCCCAAGCTAGGACAGATGGTTGCAGCGATTGCGATATTTCTTGCTGTCTTGGCGGTAATTTTCTTCATCGCAGGACGTGCCAATGGAAAGAAGCAGCGCCCTATCGCAATTCTTGTATTCCTAGGACCTGCACTTCTCTTGGTTGTTGTTGGTCTGCTCGGACCTGCGATTCGTACCCTCATTCTCAGTTTTAAGGGCTCCGCATCCCATCACTGGGTTGGATTTAGCAACTACCACTGGCTCTTCACCGATTCGAATGAGCGCATCGTTCTCCGCAATACAATCTTTTGGATTCTATTTACCCCAATAATTACAACCGGAATCGGTCTGTTGCTGGCAGTCCTTCTCGATCGCATGCGACGTGAATCAGTCGCGAAATCTCTCATCTTTATGCCAATGGCTATCTCATTCGTTGGCGCCTCGATCGTCTGGGAGTTTGTCTATAAGTTTGCAAACTCTGATCAGCCCCAGGTTGGTCTCATGTCCTCAATCGCTCACCACTTAGGTTTTCAACCACCTAACTGGCTCCTTACGCAGCCACTCAACACATTCTTGCTAATGGTTGTGTTTGTCTGGTCACAAACCGGATTCGCCATGGTGATTCTCTCTGCCGCAATCAAGGCAGTCCCTGCTGACGTCATGGAGGCTTCAGCTTTGGATGGTGCTCATGGTTGGAAGTTATTCCGTGGAGTTACTTTTCCGATGGTTCGTTCTACATTCATTGTGGTGCTTGCAACGATGGTTGTATCAACGCTCAAACTCTTCGATATTGTCCGCGCATCTACCGGTGGAAACTTTGGTACCTCGGTTCTTGCCAACGAGATGTATTCCGAAACATTTATTCGATACGACGCGGGGCGTGGAGCCGCTATGGCAATTGTGCTCTTCCTGCTCGTAATTCCAGTCTTGGTTTATAACATCATCAATCTACGTCGGGAGCGTGCAATCTCATGAGCATTTTAAGTCGCAGCAAGGCACCGAAGCTCGCCGAACAAAATGCTGGCCGCAAATTATTTGGCAGTCGTGGAGCGTCGATCACGGTGTGGACCCTGGCGATTCTTTGGACGATTCCAACCTTCGGACTATTTGCAACTTCTTTTAGACCTAAGGCAGATATCTCTGCTACTGGTTGGTGGGATCTTTTTATCCATCCGCACCTAACTTTCGCTAATTACACCGCAATTTTTAGCACCAGTACTGTAAGCGGAATTCCAAACGGAATCTTCCCTTACATCATCAACTCTTTTGTGATCACAATTCCCGCCGTTATTTTCCCAATCACGATCGCCACGATGGCTGCTTACTGTCTGGCTTGGGTTAAGTTCCGCGGTAGCGATCTGATTTTTTATGGAATCTTTGCTCTCCAGATCGTCCCAATCCAGTTAACACTCGTACCACTTCTAAACCTCTTCCGTACTGGAGCAGATAGCGGTGCGCATATAGGGTCTCTCACCCTAATTCCTGGATTAAATATCGCTGGAAAATTTGCTGGTATTTGGGTGCCGCACACAATGTTCGCGCTCCCTCTTGCCATCTATTTGCTTCACAACTTCATCGCATCATTGCCTCGCGATTTGATGGAAGCAGCACACGTCGATGGTGCCAGCCACTTCACCGTCTTTCGCAGGATTGTCCTTCCGCTCTCTGTCCCCGCAATCGCTGCCTTCACCATCTTCCAATTCATGTGGGTATGGAATGACCTGCTGGTCGCTCTGACCTTCACAGGAGGAACTGAAGGTATTGATCCACTCAACAACAAGTTGGCTGGACTCGCCGGCACATGGGGAAGTCACTGGGAGTTGCTCACCTCGAGCGCTTTCATCCAGATCTTGGTACCACTTGCAGTCTTCTTCGCGCTCCAACGCTACTTTGTTCGCGGATTGCTAGCAGGATCTGTTAAGTAATTAACTAATTAATTAACACTGTAACCAGACGGTCGTGTTAGCTGCAATAGCTAACCGGCCGTCTTTTATTTCGCTGCCGGTTGAGGATTCAAGCAAGAGTGAAGTTCCGGACACTGAAAGCTCAACAGCTACATCATTTGTATTGACGACAACTTCAAGGCCGGGCTCTCGGGTGAAATGCATAGCGCCTGCAGGAGCATCGATCCAGGTTATAACTCCCTCACCACCCAGTGCTGGGTGTGAGTGGCGCAAAACTAAGCTCTTCTTGTAGAGCGCCAAACTGCTCTCTGGATCGTGGGCCTCCACATCAATGCAGTATTGCGCCCAATCTTTTGGTTGAGGTAGCCACGGAGTACCAGTGCCATAGCCGTAATTAGGAAGTTTGGAATCCCATGGAATCGGGACTCGACATTCATCTCTACCTTTATCGGTACCACCACTGCGAATGAAAGCGGGATCTTGGCGCGCTTCATCGGGTAGGTCGGCGCTTGGAAGGCCAAGCTCTTCACCTTGATAAATGTAAATTCCTCCAGGCAGCGCATGGATCAACATCGCAAGGGCTCGAGCCTTCTGTGCTCCGCCGATACGAGTAACCACTCGAGGAGTGTCGTGATTGTTCAGTACCCAGGTTGCCGGAGCTTTCACATCAATCAACTCAGAGAGAGTGCGTTCAATACTTGCGCGCATTGCGGCGGCATCCCAACCCAACATCATGAAATTGAAGTTGAATACCTGATGGAGCTCATCGGCCCGTACGTAGCGGGCGGCGCGGCTTGAGGGGTAAACAAATGCCTCAGCTACCGTCATGCGATCGCCGGGATACTCATTGAGAACCTTGCGCCACTTGCGATAGACCTCATGAATTCCTTCACGGTCAAAGAAAGGAACATCTGAGAGCAGCCCAGCACGCTCCTCCTCCGAGATATCAAGAAAATCTAGGCGTAAAGCATCGATTAAGCGCTCTGGATCGCGGTGATCGATCAACAGGTTCTCCTTAACGGCGCCATGGGCGACATCGATTCGAAAACCATCAACGCCAAGATCTAGCCAGAAACGCAAGGTCTTTTCGAAGTCAGCCATAACGTCGGGGTTATCCCAATTGAGATCGGGTTGGCTGGAATCGAAGAGATGTAAATACCACTGGCCATCTGCGGTGCGGGTCCAGGCAGGTCCACGGAAGATCGAGATCCAGTTATTTGGAGGAATCTCGCCGTTCTCCCCACGTCCATCGTAAAAGTGAAAACGAGAACGTGCAGCTGATCCCTTTGGAGAGGCAAGAGCCTCTTGAAACCAGATGTGCTCCGAAGAGAAATGATTAGGGACGATATCGGCAATAAATTTGATTCCGTGCGAGTGAGCCGCCTCTATCAACTCTTTGGCATCAGCCAGAGTTCCAAAGCGAGGATCCACATCGCGTGGATCAGAGACATCGTAACCACCATCTTTATTGGGCGATTTGTAGAAAGGGCTTAGCCAGATCGCATCGATACCTAGATCAGCCAAATAGGGAAGGCCAGCGATTACACCTTGTAGATCACCCTCGCCATCACCGTTGCTATCTCGAAAGGATCGCGGATAGACCTGATAAATCGCGGCATCTCGCCACCAAGCGCTGGAATTCATGTGGCAATCCTAGCGATCTAGATAGATGGATTAAGATCACTACATGACCTTTGTGAAGCGGACCGAACTTCAAATGTTCGATGGTCGACAAATTTTCTATTACGACCGAGAGCCCGTTGAACGCACAGCGGTCGATATCCGCCCTTTTGAACCACGCCCCCTCCCTGGAGATATGCGTCAAGATCTCTTAACGGGCGAGTGGATTGCAATGGCGGCACATCGCCAAGGCCGGGTTTTCCTACCTCCAAAAGAGTTCTGCCCTCTCTGCCCCACCAAGACAGACTTTGGAACTGAAATCGCTGACTCAACATTCGAGGTCGTTGTCTTTGAAAATCGCTCGCCCTCATTCTCTGCCCCATCTGATCAATTGCCTCCAGAGACAATTCAAGCTTCTGGACGTTGTGAGGTAGTTGTTTTCTCGGATCATCATGAGGGAAGTTTCGGAAGTCTGGATCTAGCCCAGATGCGCACCGTGTTGGCGGCATGGATAGATCGCACCCGCGAAATTTCTAAATTGCCATATGTTGAACAAGTCTTTGTCTTTGAAAATCGTGGCGAAGAAGTTGGTGTCACCCTTAACCACCCACACGGTCAGATCTACTCATATCCATTCATTACCCCTCGCACAACAAAGATGCTCGCAGTTGCTGAGGCACATTTTGATAAGACTGGTGTTCCACTTATTACTAGTGTCATTGAGCGCGAAATCAAGGACCAGATTCGCATCGTCGCGGAGAATGAACATTGGATCTCTTATATGCCATTCGCCGCACGCTATCCCTACGAGATCCACACTGCACCTAAGAAGTTTGTTCCCGATCTAGCGGCATTGAGTGACGAAGTAGCGGATGCATTTCCTGCTATCGCAAAAGAGGTATTGCTTAGACTCGATGGAGTATTCGGTATTCCGATGGCATACATTGCCGCATGGCATCAAGCACCAGTACGCACCGGCCGTGATGTCTTAGGTTTGCATTGGCAGATCACTAGTATTCGCCGCGCTCCCGGAAAGCTCAAGTACTTAGCAGGTAGTGAATCTGCAATGGGAGCCTTCATCATGGATGTAAAACCAGAGCAATCTGCTCAGCAGTTACGTGACGTTCAGCTCTAACCAAGCCATCTCTAGCTCTTCATACTCTCGCTCTAGATTTTCTTGCTCCGTATGTAACTCAACCAACCTTGCGTGATCTGTTGTAATAGAGCTGAGTTCAACACCTATTTCTGCGATACGAGCTTGGCGCCGCTCCATCTGCTTCTCTAACCTCGCCAACTCTTTTTTGAGAGCCTTCTGCTCTAAAACCGTTGACTCTTTCTTAGCGGCAATAGCCTGGGTCACCGATTGGCTAGCAGCTTTGCGGAGTTGCAGGTACTCATCAATTCCGCGAGGCAGATCTCGAAGCGAACGATCTCCCAGTAACCCCACGAAGGTATCGCAGACACGTTCCAAGAAGTAACGATCGTGAGAGATGACAATAAGAGTTCCCCCAAATGAGTCGAGTAGATCCTCTAGCGCAGTTAAAGTTTCAACATCGAAATCATTTGTAGGTTCATCCAGAAGAAGAACATTTGGGCTATCCATTAACAGACGAGTGAGTTGCAAGCGACGTCTCTCGCCTCCCGATAAATCTCCCACTGGCGTCCACTGCTGATCCTTATTGAATCCGAGACGTTCACAGAGTTGGCTAGCGGATAGTTCCTTGCCATTTCCAAGTTGGACTCGATTAGCAACTTTCTCTACCGCTTCTAGAACTCTCCATGTGGGATCTAACTCCTCTAAATGCTGTGAGAGATATGCGGCCTTTACGGTTACACCTGTGACGAGCTTGCCCGCATTAATTTTTCCCTCACCGCTCAAGATCTTCATGAGCGTCGTCTTGCCAGCGCCATTGACACCGACGATTCCGATGCGATCTCCGGGACCGATATTCCAATAAATATCATCCAACAACTGGAGTTCACCAGCTTTAGCACTAGCTTGGTGAAGTTCATAAACTGTGTTACCAAGCCTGTTAGATGCAAAGTTGAGGAGTTCCGCCTCATTACGCGGTGCAGGTTCGTTGGCAATCAAAGTATTGGCAGCATCTATACGGAACTTTGGTTTTGATGTGCGCGCAGGAGCGCCCCGGCGCAACCATGCTAACTCTTTACGAATCAACATATTGCGCTTGCTATCTTCTACGGAGGATTGGCGAGCGCGCTCGGCTTTCGAGAGTACAAATGCAGAGTAACCACCTTCGTACTCCAAGACTTGGCCATCGACCACCTCCCAGATCTGGTCAGAGATCTCATCAAGAAACCATCGATCGTGGGTGATAACCACAACGCTCAACTCAGAGCGCGATTTAAGGTGTTGTGCTAACCAGGCGACGCCTTCTACATCAAGATGATTTGTTGGCTCATCCAAGAGAATTAGATCTAAATCATCGACCAGCAATTTTGCGAGATTGACGCGCCTGCGCTCTCCGCCTGATAGGGAGTGAAATACGCGATCGAGTAGGTCATCGCTATGACCACCAAAGAGTCCCTGCAATACCTCTCGTATTCGGCTATTGCCAGCCCATTCGTGGACCGGCAGATCTCCGAGAACCACCTCGCGAACTGTGGATCCAGCGGCGGCGTTATCGGCCTGACTTAAGATGCCGATCGTCACTGCATTGGATTTGGCCACTCGTCCTGAATCGGGCTCCAGGCTTCCGGCCATTATCTTGAGCAGGGTGCTCTTGCCGTCGCCATTACGCCCAACAATGCCAATC
This sequence comes from Candidatus Nanopelagicaceae bacterium, assembly GCA_036745375.1. Classification (GTDB taxonomy): domain Bacteria; phylum Actinomycetota; class Actinomycetes; order Nanopelagicales; family Nanopelagicaceae; genus PALSA-747. The sequence goes on along the minus strand of DAIOGE010000026.1, from coordinate 5,022 downwards.
CGCTCGCCCTGAGCGACGCCTAATGAGACGCCATCCAGGAGCGGGCGGATATCGAAGGCCTTCGAGACCGACTCTAGGTTAAGTAAATTCATCCCCTACAGTCTGTCACGAATTTGGGATCCTATGAATTTGAAGGGGCAGAACCGAGAGTGACGGAGTAGGTCTTACTTCCACCACTCGGGAGCGTAGCTGTTATTGAGACAGTGCTTCCTGGTGCATAGGAACGAATTCGAACGATTGCAGTATCTACATCCGGAATCCGAACTCCACCAATATTGGTGATGATCGATCCAACGGTGATTCCCGCTTTCTCAGCGGCTCCACCAGAGACCAATTGCCCAACCTTTGCACCCTTGCCGGTATAGCTGGAATCAAAGTAGACACCTAGAACTGGGCGAGTGGATGTATGAGTAGGGCTATTAATGATCTCGTTAATTGTACGTTGTGCCTCCACCATAGGAATCGCAAAGCCCAATCCGATTGAACCAGCTTGAGTTCCAGTGGTTACATCAGATGCGATCGCGCTATTAATGCCAATCATTCTTCCTTGAGAGTCGGTCAGCGGTCCTCCAGAGTTACCTGGATTAATTGCCGCATCTGTTTGAATTGCATCTACATAGGATTGAGTTGAGGCATTCTCGCTCTGCGTTGCAACAGGGCGGTTAAGTGCAGAGACGATACCCGAAGTAACAGTTCCAGATAATCCAAGAGGCGATCCAAATGCAATTACTGGGTCACCGATGGAAATGCTCGTTGAATCTCCAATGGTAATTACTGGAAGATTTGGGGTTGTTACATGCAAAACAGCGAGATCATATGAGATATCGCGTCCAACCAAAGTAGCTGGAACTGTATTTCCATTGTTGAGGTCGACCGTGATCGTGTCATTAGATCCTGGGACCGTTGTTGCATCGATGACGTGATTATTGGTGACGATATATGAACCAGTTGAATCAGATTTGATCACTGAACCAGAACCAGTATCTCCGGAGCCATCAGCTGCGTTTACATTGACTGTAACTACCGCTGGCTCAACTTTGGCCACAACGTTCTTAAGCGAACCGTTACCCACGCTAACTGCAGTTCTGTTTCCAGTGCAGACTCCTGTGGTGCTGGCATATAAGGCGCCAGTGGTGTTATCCGCACAGGCGGTTACAACGCTGGTACTTGTCAGGCTATTTGCAGCAGTGGCCACTCCGCCAATCACGGTAGCTCCTGCGATAAAACCAATAACTAGCTTGGAGATTGTGCTTAATCCATTGATCTTTTGTAGCGTGGACATTTAATTCCCCTTTGCGATGAAATTTCCCTCAAAATTCCAATGCCTAATTGAAGCCTCGGTGTCCTAGAAAATTATCAATACTTGCTAGGAGTTTTCTGAGAGAGCATCTGGCAATTTCATATGCCAGACAGCGGGTATCGCCAACATTCCCAGAATGAAGATGAGTGAGATTGCGGCAAATATTGTGATGGTGCGGCTCACTCCAAGTACAGCTGCCAAGGGAGCGGCGATTGCCAGCCCTACGGGCCTTAATAGCAAGGTGCCCAGCCCATCGAAGGCAGAAGCCCGAGATAGCGCCTCTCTTGGAATCGTCAGTTGAAATGCGGTACCCCAGAGAGCGCCCCATAGATCCAAGGTAATGCCCCATAAGAATGCGCCGAAGGCGAGGAGAAGTAATGGAGCGGGTCGAGCCAGAAGCAGTAGGTAGCCTGTCAGAGTGACCGAGATTGCGGTCAAAAAGCGCATCGGGTACGTAACTTTGATTTTGATACCCAACAGGGAGCCAACAATGTAGCCAATGCTCTCTAGAGTAATGACAAAGGCCCAAGACTTAGCGCCATGGAAATGTTTAAGAGCGATCACGGGGCCAAGCACATCTTGCGCACCTGACCAGACCATTACAAGGAAAGAGAATCCCGCAACCGTTATCACTATCCAACGAAAGGAGATAAAGACCTTCCAACCCTCTCTCATATCTTCGCGGATCGAGGCTCCAGTCTCTTCTCGCGCTGGGGTTAATTTTCTGAAGGTCATGACAACACATCCAGAGAAAATAAATGTAAGCGCATCAATCAATAGCGCCACCGTGCTACCAAATGCAGTGATGAGATAGCCACCCACTGCAGTACCGGCAATCATGGCAAAATTTCCTACAAATTGATTGATTGCATTTCCTTGTTGAAATTTTTCTTCCGGTAGAAGAGCGGGGAGCACTCCGGACAATGAGGGCCAGAACAAACCCCACATCAGACCAAATCCAATGTTAGAAAATAGAAGTGCAACGATAGGAACATGTCCTAGATGAATATAGAAGACCTGTACCAAGAGAACAAGGCCACCGACTACATCTGAGATTGCACAAATTTTGATTCGACCGTATTTATCAGCGATCACACCTCCAAATGGAAGCATGCAAAGTAGAGCGACTACTTGGGCACCAAGAACAAATCCCAACTCCTTTGCACTGCCATGAGGCAGATGCAAAATTCCAAAGGCGAGCGCTATTGGGCCCATCCCGTTACCTAGATTAGAGACGAAGCGCGCTAAATAGAACCGCTTGATGTACTTGTGACCAAGGGTAGATCTAATAGTCATTTCGAAAGTTTAGGTTCGATATCCTTCAAGAGGCGATGAATATCAGAGGCGATTTGCTTGAGCTCGGTTATCTCCTGTTGATTAAGCGCGCGAGCCTCCTTTGCTAGCTCAAACTCTCCGAGTGATGCTGTATGCGTCTCCGTAA
>DAIOGE010000026.1:0-2181 GCA_036745375.1 Candidatus Nanopelagicaceae bacterium | reverse complement strand
TGCTTGCGAAAATTGGGGACATCGCCAGAGAGCGCCATTGCGCCAGCGCTACATCCAGCTAAGGAACTCCCCTTTCTCCAATTTCTTTCAATTGCCTCCCAGACTGGGGTATTTATGAGTGAGCTAGCGAGATATGAAGGATCTCCTCCTGAAAGGTAGATGAGCCCTGCGCCATCAATAGCGCTAGCCAGATCCTCGCGCATTGCATCTTCACGGGTAAAGATCGGGAGAAAGATTTGGTCTGTATCGAGTCTCTCTGCTTGCGCAGCGCCTAATTCCTGCCAATATCGCAGCCGCTCTGCTGATTCTCGTCCTGCCGCTAATGGAATTTGCACGAAAGAGTTGCTAAATCCACGCTCAATGCCTTTTTTCAGCAAGGCACCCTCAAGTTCTGCCATTCCAGGCAAATATTCCCCTGAGCCCACCAGGGCTAGGGCGCCGACGTGATCCATGCCAAGACTCTAGTCGGTAAGATTCCCGCCATGCACTTGAGGAAAGTAGTGGCGACGATTTCTATCGCAATTACCCTCCTCTCCTTCACCTTCTACTTCTTCGATAAGACCGCCGGAAGCGCCATCCCGCGTTCCAATGTTCTCAAAGGAGATAAGCAGTCCACTGGTGGGGATACAAATATTCTGCTTCTCGGTTTGGATTCCAGGCGCGATAACAATGGCAATGATCTGCCTCGCAAGCTGCTCGACTTGATGCATGTTGGCTCGAGCTCTGCGGTCGGCGGCTATAACACCAACACAATGATCTTGATCCACATCCCTGCCAACGATAAGAATGCGGTCGCTATCTCGATCCCACGTGATGATTATGTTGCGGTGGCTGGATGGGGCATGCAGAAGATTAAAGAGGCCTATGGCCTTGCAAAGTACAACTCTGAAAATGCCCTCATTAAAAAAGGTGTGCCAAATCCACTGCGAGAGAAAGAGAGTCGAGATGCAGGTCGCGCTGCAACTATCTCGACCATTACCTCTTTGCTCGGCGTTCCCATCGACCATTTTGCCGAGGTCAACTTGGTCGGTTTCTATGACCTTGCTACTGCGTTAGGTGGAATCCAAGTCTGCCTGCGGCATGCCGTCAATGATTCGCAATACTCTGGAGCAGTTTTCCCGGCTGGATTACAGACCATTACTGGAGTTCAAGCACTGGAGTTTGTACGTCAACGCCACGGACTTCCTAATGGCGATCTCGATCGCACCCATCGTCAGCAGGCATTCATCACAGGCGTGATCACTAAGTTCCGTAGTCAAGGAATCTTTGGCGATCTCGGTAAATTGCAATCGCTTCTTACCGTCGCTAAGAAAGATGTGGTGATCGATTCGGGTTGGGATGTTCTAGGTTTCCTACCTCAAGCAAAGGCGCTCACCGGCGGCCACATCAAGTTTTACACCTTACCTATTGAAGGCTATGCGCTTCGCAATGGCCAGGATGTAAATATCATCGATATCCCAACGGTACGTAAGTTTGTCCATGATCTCTTCTATCCTGCACCAAAGGTAACTGCCTCACCTGCTCCTGGTGCAAGTACCAAACCAAGTGCAACTCCTAAACCTACCGCCACCAAATTTAATTTCGCTCATCTAGCAAACGGGACGGCTGTGCAGGGCTCTGGAGTTCCCTGCGTTAACTAAAGACGTTCATGTTATTTGCAGTCCTAGCTATTATTGTTGGTGCTCTTACGGCCGTTCAGTCAAGACTCAATGGACAACTCTCCACCGATATTCACAACGGGATCGCAGCAGCACTTATCTCATTTGGAACAGGTTGGATCTTTGTGATTGCTGCCTGTCTCTTTAACAAGCCAGATCGTCTTGGACTAATCCGTATATGGAGCAATCTAAAGACCAGAAAATTGAAGCCGTGGGAGATCATCGGCGGAATGGGGGGCGGTTTCTTCGTCGCTATCCAAAGTAGCGTGGTACCTGTGATCGGTGTCGCCATCTTTACGATCTGCACCGTTGGTGGTCAAACTGCATCTTCAATGCTCGTTGATTTCATTGGGCTATCTCCCTCCGGAAAACATCGCGTTACATTGATCAGAGCAATTACCGCGGTCATCACACTCGCTTCAGTTACAGTTGCAGTTTGGCCACAGTTACAAAGTGCCACATTTAAAGTTGCTCCCATATTCTTCGCAATACTTGTTGGAATTATCATCGCCTTTCAACAAGC
>DAIOGE010000025.1:3587-12421 GCA_036745375.1 Candidatus Nanopelagicaceae bacterium | reverse complement strand
CGTCTGGTGAATGTGCACGTACAACGTTTGCGCGCGAAGGTGGAAGAAGATGTCGATAATCCGCAGGTAGTTCTTACCGTGCGTGGAGTTGGGTATAAGGCGGGAACGAGTCAGGCATGAGATGGCTCGGCGTGAAATGGCGGAGCTCAATCCTCTTTCGCGTCATTACCACCACATTTTTACTTTCTATCATTCTTATTTCGCTGGTAGGTAGCATTCTATTTATTCAAATATCCGATGGAATTTTCCGTGAGAAGACAAACGAATCTGTATCCGAAGCTCAATCATTGTATGACTACGCACAAGGGCAACTCGACGCGACGTTATATCTCACTTCCTTAAAGTTGCCGGTCGTCGTCAATCGAATATTGAAGGCGAGTGATTTAACGGTTGCAACTACCCCTCGTGAAGTCGTGTTGATCGGATCTCCCGTCTTGCATCGCTCTAACGACTTGTATGACGGGGCATCTGGCAATGTAGATCTAACTTCTATCCCATCTTCACTGCGCGCCTCTGTTCGCAAATCTGGATTGGCGGAATGGATTCGCGGAACAATCACGTTTAAAGATGGCACTCAAAAGGGCGCAATCATCGTTGGCCACGCTGTCGAAATTCCGCCGCAATCTCCATATGAACTCTATTACGTCTTTCTCTTGACCGAGCAGCAGACGATCGTTGATTTCATCGGCAGACTCCTTCTCTTTGCGGGATTCTTATTGGTCTTTATGATCGGCGGAATCTCTTGGTACGTGATTCGGCAAGCGATTAATCCAGTGCGCGACGCTGCTGAAATCGCTGAGCAATTGACTGCTGGAGATCTCAATCGAAGAATGCATGTGAGCGGTCAAGATGAAATGGCCCGCCTTGCTATCTCGTTCAACGAGATGGCGGTATCTATGCAACAACAGATCTCAAGACTCGAAAATCTCTCGCGATTACAGCAACGATTTGTCTCCGATGTCTCGCATGAGCTGCGAACGCCGCTCACCACCATTCGTATGGCATCAGAAGTTATTGCGGAGAGCAAGGGAAAGATGGATCCGGCAGCAGCTCGTAGTGCGGAGTTATTGCAATCTCAGATCGCTCGCTTTGAATCATTGCTCACCGACCTACTTGAGGTGAGCCGATTCGATGCATCTGCATCTATTCTGGAACTCAAAGAGACAGATATCAAAGACTTGGTCATTCAGACCATCGACCAACTCCATATGGGAAATGTGGGCGATATTCGCACCGACTTCTCTGACGGTGCGGTGGTCGCTATGGTCGATCCGCGCCGTATTGAGCGAATTTTGCGGAATTTGATCTCCAATGCCATTGATCACAGTGAGGGCAAGGGCATCGATATCACCATTAGGCAGAGTGAACGCGAATTTGCGGTTGGTGTGCGCGATTATGGAATTGGTTTTACTGAACGTGAATCAGAGAGATTGTTCGATCGATTCTGGCGCGCGGATCCTTCACGATCACGTTTACGTGGTGGCACGGGGCTAGGCCTTTCTATTGCGCTCGATGATGCAAAATTGCACCAAGGGACTCTTAAGGCATGGGGTGCTCCAGGCAAGGGAGCCAACTTCGTTGTAACAATTCCGCTTGCACCTGGAATCCCGTTACAAGGTGAGCCGATCCCAGTAAACCCCAGCTTTGAACCTTCCACATCTTTCTTAGCATTTGATGAGGATGACATTTAAATCTCTGCAGAATTTCTGCAATGGGCGCCATCTCGCAACTCCTATTTCCCTCAAGTTGTCTTCTTTGTAACCAGCCGGGGGTAGATGTTTGCAGCGAGTGCAGCACAAAGATTAGGAGAAACCGTAGAGGGCTCTACATTTCAGATATCCCAGTATGGGCAGGTGCAGTGTATGGGGATGAGCTCTCTGAACTGATCTTGCTGGCGAAAGAGAAACATATTTTGCCAGCGCGGAATTTTCTTGCAGAGCTCCTTGTTGAATCATTTATGCGAGCGCGGAACGAATCTGAAATACGAGAGCGCACTATCCTCGTTCCAGTGCCTTCAAGTAAGAGCGCAAATCGAACTCGTGGATATCGCCATGCCTATCTCCTGGCACGCCAGATGTTGAAGAGATTGCCGCTGTCGCAGAGGGGCTCGGTATCTATCCAGGAGATGCTGGTGGTAAATCGAAAAGTTGCCGATCAGACCAATCTCAATCGTGAGCAGAGAGAGCGCAATGTTCAAGGTGCCTACGCGGTCACAAAAACCAGAGATCTGGCCGAGCAGGCAGATCTCTACCTGATCGATGATCTGCTGACGACAGGTAGTTCGGTGCGGGAGGGGATTCGCGCGCTCAGGCAGGCCGGTTTGAGGCCGGCTGGAGTGCTGACCGCCGGGGTCTCACCCCGTCTTTTTTCCTAATACGATAGGGGGCTAGTAGATGATTAAAGTTTCTGAAATGAGGGTTCGTGGCTGTTCTAGATAAAATTCTTCGCGCTGGCGAAGGTCGTGCGGTTCGAAACCTAGAGAAGATCGCCACAGAGGTTAATTCTTGGGAGACCAAGGTTGCCGCCATGAGCGATGAAGAACTCCGCTCCCAAACTCAGAAGTTTAGAGACCGCCTGCAGGCAGGCGAGGATCTCGATTCCTTGCTCCCTGAAGCATTTGCAACTGTTCGCCAGGCAGCCATGCGAACCCTGGGTCAGCGTCACTACGACGTCCAGATCATGGGTGGAGCTGCTCTGCACCTCGGAAATATCGCCGAAATGCGCACTGGTGAAGGTAAGACCTTGGTCTCGACCCTTCCCGCCTATCTCAACGCTCTCACTGGCAAAGGCGTTCACGTAGTCACAACAAACGATTACCTCGCCGAGCGTGACAGCGAATGGATGGGACGCGTTCACCGCTTCCTCGGTCTCAAGGTTGGCGTCATTCTTGCCAGCATGACTCCTGCTGAACGCCGTGAAGCGTACGCAGCTGACATCACCTATGGAACAAATAACGAATTTGGTTTCGATTACCTCCGCGACAACATGGCATGGTCGCTGGAAGATTGTGTTCAACGCGAACATAACTTCGCCATCGTTGATGAGGTTGACTCGATTTTGATTGATGAGGCGAGAACGCCGCTGATCATTAGTGGTCCTGCCGACAAGGCAACTAAGTGGTACGTAGAGTTTGCAAATATTTGTGGTCAATTGCAGCGCGATGTTCACTATGAGATCGATGAGAAGAAGAAGACCGTCTCCATCCTTGAAGATGGTGTCACCAAAGTAGAACAGATTCTCGGAATCGAAAATCTCTATGAGGCGGTAAATACCCCTCTTATCGGTTACCTCAACAACGGTATCCGCGCCAAGGAACTATTTAAGCGCGACAAAGATTATGTTGTCATGAACGGTGAACTCCTTATCGTTGATGAACACACTGGTCGCATGCTCTCTGGTCGTCGTTACTCTGAAGGTCTCCACCAAGCGCTCGAGGCAAAAGAGCGCATCGAGATCAAAGATGAGAATCAGACTCTTGCGACAATTACCTTGCAGAATTATTTCCGTTTGTATTCAAAGCTATCCGGTATGACCGGTACAGCAATGACAGAGGCTGCAGAATTTATGCAGATCTACAAGCTTGGCGTTATTCCTATTCCTACCAATAAGCCAACGGCTCGTATCGATTCTCCTGACCTCATCTACAAGACTGAAGCAGCAAAATTCTTAGCTGTTGCCGAGGATATTGTGAAGCGCCACAAGGCGGGCCAGCCAGTATTGGTTGGTACTGTCTCTGTTGAGAAATCTGAAGAGCTCTCCGCCGTTCTCACTCGTCGTGGCATCAAGCACGAAGTATTGAATGCAAAGCAACATGAGCGGGAAGCAGCTGTCATCGCTCGCGCTGGCACAATTGGTGCGGTCACGGTTGCTACCAACATGGCTGGTCGCGGTACCGACATCATGCTCGGTGGTAATCCAGAATTTATGGCTGATTTCGAATTGCAACGTCGTGGATTGAACCCAGCTGATAACCCAGAGGAATACGAGGCTGCGTGGCCCGCTGAGATTGCAAAGCAGAAAGCCGCAGTGGCTTTAGAACATGAGACAGTTGTTGCGGCTGGCGGCCTATACGTGCTCGGTACCGAGCGCCATGAGTCACGCCGTATCGACAACCAGTTGCGTGGACGTTCTGGTCGCCAAGGCGATCCTGGAGAGTCACGTTTCTATCTCTCGCTCCAAGATGACTTAATGCGTCGTTTCAACTCTGGCCTGGTCGAACGTTTCTTAGGTGCCGCCGGTATTGCCGATGATGTACCAATCGAATCCAAGATGGTCTCTAACGCAATTCGTTCGGCGCAGACTCAGGTCGAGTCACTCAACTTTGAGATGCGTAAGAATGTTTTGAAGTATGACGATGTTATGAATCGTCAACGTACTGTTATTTACTCTGAGCGTCGTGAAGTTCTTGAAGGCGCCGATATCAGCGAGCAAGTACAGAATTTCATGCGAGATACTCTGACAGCTTATGTCCAAGGTGCAACCGCTGAGGGCTATCCAGAGCAATGGGATCTTGAAACACTATTTACCGCTTTGCGCGTTCTCTACCCTGCTTCGGTCTCTCCGGAATCGCTGGCAGCAGAGGTTGGCGGGGTTGCAAATCTTGATGCGGACTTCATTCTCAATCGAGTGTTGGATGATGCAACCGCGCAGTACAAGGCTCGCGAAGAGTCATTGACTCCAGAAGTAACTCGTGAACTTGAACGCAAAGTTCTTCTCTCGGTCCTTGATCGCAAGTGGCGTGAGCATCTTTACGAGATGGATTACCTACAAGAGGGAATTGGCCTGCGCGCGATGGCGCAACGCGATCCGCTCGTTGAATATCAACGCGAAGGCTATGAGTTGTTTGCAGCCATGATGGATGGCATTAAAGAAGAGCTCGTCGGACTTCTTTTCCATGTTGAGGTTAATGTGGAGGCCACTGATGAGAACGGTGCACCCGTTATCGCCGCTCCTGGATTAGAAACACCAGAACAACCAGAAGTCAGCCAGTTACGTTATTCAGCGGCTGATGAGGATGGTTCAACTGTGCAGAGCGGGGGAACGCCTAAGAACGCTCCTTGCCCATGCGGATCAGGTCGGAAATACAAGCGCTGCCATGGCGCTGCCTAAACTGGCTTAATCAGCCCGTATTACGCAGCCCGGCGGCAACGCCATTAATAGTGAGTAAGAGAGCTCGGCGGATAGTCGCATCAGGGCTCTCACCTTTGCGAACTCGCTCTAGAAGCGAGATCTGAAGTAGGTGGAGCGGGGCCAGGTAGGCATCACGGATTCCGAGCGTTCTAGCCAAGATTGGTTGATCTCCGAGGATCTCATCCTTCTGGGTTAAGAGCATGATCTCGCTCCGAGTTAGGTTGAACTCCTCTTCAATGGTCTCCAGGAAGTGATGGAGTGAAGGATCAACCAGACGTTCTACATACTTGCTCGCCATATCGAGATCGGTCTTCGCCAAGGTCATCTCAACGTTAGATATAAATGTGCGGAAGAAATGCCAATCCCTCAACATCGCGGTCAATACAGGTGCCTGACCCGCTTCGCGGGCGGCCTTAAGCCCCGATCCAACTCCAAACCAGCCCGGCACAATCTGGCGCGATTGGGTCCATCCGAATACCCACGGAATCGCCCGCAGACTTCCCAAGCCGCCGGATGCATCTGGACGACGCGAGGGACGCGAACCAAGGAAGAGATCACCAAGTTGTTCAACGGGAGTTGACGCGTAGAAATATGCTGGTAGATCTGGATGGTCTATGAGAGTGCGATATCGAGCAAATGCGCTATCGCTTACCAGATCCATACATGAACTCCAGCGCGCTAAATCATCGGCGCTTTGACGTGGAGCACGATTTAATACAGTCGCCTCTAGCGCTGCGGCCAAAGTGAGCTCTACATTTTCGCGAGCGAGAGCGGGCAATGAATATTTATCTGAGATGACCTCACCCTGTTCGGTCATCTTCACCTGACCATCAATAGATCCCCATGGAAGCGCGATAAGGGCATCGTAGGTAGGGCCGCCTCCGCGACCAACGGAGCCACCACGACCGTGGAAGAGACGAAGTTTTACGCCATGTTTGATTGCAATGTCACGCAATTTACGTTGTGCCTTGTGAATCTCCCATTGGGATGTTGCGATTCCGGCATCTTTATTTGAATCCGAGTATCCGAGCATCACTTCTTGAACGTCGTGACGGCTTCGAACAATCTCGCGGTACTCAGGGTCGGAGAGCAGTTGGTCCAAGATTGTGTCAGCTGCACGAAGTTCAGCGACCGTTTCAAGGAGCGGGGCGAAGCCAACCTTTGATTTTCCATCGGTAATGAGCCCCACATATTTACCAAGTTCAACTGCGGCAAGGACATCCTTATGTGATTTGGTCATCGAGATGATGTAGGTCTCTATAACCTCTGGGCCAAATTTATTGATCAGCTCATCGATCGCTTTAAATGTATCGACGGTATTTTGTGCGGCGGCATCGAGAGCGCTTGGATTGGCAGCAATTTGCGCCAGAGCATGGTGATGGGCATCTGAATGTTCCCGAACATCCATGGTCGCGTGGGTGATTCCAAAACTCGATACCGCGCGAATGACGCGCTCCAGTAAGCCATGGGCGATCAGTTCACCTTTATGTGCAAGTAATGAGTCGCGCATGAGGGTGAGATCGGCAAGTAGTTCCGCGGTGTTGTCATAGTCGCGTCCTGGTTGATGATCAGTACCAGCCGCATGCCTTCTCTGGGTCAAGATCAATCTATGGCGAATAGCAGTAGCTTTGAGGCGATAAGGCTCTTCAACGTTGAGTCGGCGGAAGCGTGCCTCGATCTCTGGCAGATTCTCCAAATCGCGGGCGACAGATTCTTCGAGAGCAGGTGATGCGCCAGCAATCCTGGTGGAGACCGAGAGAGCCTGACGGAGTGGATCTAGCGCGGCCAACATGGCGCGAATGAAGTGACCAATTTGCAGAATGATTGCATCGCGAGTTACCGAAGCAGTGATATTTGGATTTCCATCTCTATCGCCACCAATCCAGGTGCCGAAAGAGAGCGGACGCGCTGTAGGAGAGATTGTTACTCCCAGTCGCGAAAGTTCACGTGCGAAATCATCGAGGACTTCGGGCACTGTCATTGCAAAGAGATCATCTAGGTAATACAGAGCATTAACAGCTTCATCGAGTGGCTCTGGACGACCGAGACGCAACTCATCGGTCTGCCATAGCAAATCAACGGTCTCTGCCATACGCCTTTCGCGGACCGAATCCTTTTTATCGTCCAGGAGGTCGGCGATCGTTCCAAGTTTGCTGAGGACTGATCGACGCGCAGCTTCGGTCGGGTGAGCAGTGAATACGGGGCGAACCGAGAATTCATCCATCCAACTTTGTAAATCTGATTGCGTGAACTCGTGTCCGCTCTTTTGGGTCTCGATAATGCGGTCTACTGCTCGTGAGATCCAAGAGCCGCTCGCCTCACGTTCATCATGAAGGACTCGGGCACGGTGAACTTGTTCTGCGACATTTGCTAAATGGAAATATGTACTAAATGCTCGAACCAACTGCACGCTATCTTCGACCGATAGATGAGAGAGGATCTCTTCGCCGCCGCCTTCGCGAACCGCTTTGCGTACCGACTCAACAAGCTCTAGAAGTTCAGGACCCTCTTGTCGTACCAACGTCTCGCCGAGTAACTCTCCGAGTTTGCGTACATCTCCGCGTAAGGCTTGATCATCGCGTGCGATCGAAGTTTGTGGATCGCTGCCCTCGGTTGGAGCTGGGACGAGATTGCTCATGCGCGCATTACCTCCGCAAATTTTTAAGATCAAGTACTGCCCACATCGGTGGGGGCGGGGATTACGAGGGTAAATCATCCCATCTCTGGCGGGCTAGAATTCCACTAGTTCGTACCCCCATCTCCTTGGATATTGGGGGCTTTTGGCGTGGAGGGGGGATCTATGAGCGCTCTATGGAGGGCCTTCTCTGATATCTCTATCGACCAGTCCGCTGCGCATTTGGCGGCGCCAACCTCTGCAACCGGCCTCCTGCTTGCCGCCAGAAGCCAAGAATCCCCGCTCATCATCGTCACCGCCTCATCTCGTAGGGCGGATGAACTAAGGGATGAACTAGATACCTACCTAGGCAAGGGCACCGTCTCTGAGCTACCGCCTTGGGAGACTTTGCCGCACGAGAAACTCAGCCCCAAGAGCGACACTGTGGCTGCGCGCATAAAGGTGCTCTCACACCTGGCAGATACCCAGGTCATAGTTACCTCCGTCAGGGCCTTGATTCAACCCATCGCCCCTCAAGAGCTAGCGCTAAAGAGCTTGGAGCTCGGCGATGAGATCTCGATGGAGTCCCTGGTGGCGCACCTGGTGCTACTTGGTTTCACTCGCACAGATCTAGTGGAACGGCGCGGTGACTTCGCGGTTCGAGGCGGCATTCTCGATCTCTTTCTGCCAGACCAAGACCATCCACTTCGTATTGATTTCTTTGGTGATGAGATCGAGGAACTTGCCTGGTTCACCGTTGCCGACCAGCGGACCTTTGAGCCGGTCACAGGTGCAGTCACTATCTATCCCTGTCGCGAAATTTTGCTGACTGAAAAAATCAAAGAGCGGGCTCGTTATCTGACTCGCGCCTTCCCTGAAGTTGCTGAGCTCACGGCCAAGTTGGCAGAGGGAATCTATGTCGATGGTATGGAGTCTCTGCAAGGTCTGCTTCGAAACGATCTCACTTCTTTAGTTGATCTCCTACCGCCTCACTTTCAGATTGTTCTTGTTGATGAACCTCGGATCAATTCACGTGCCCTTGACTTGGTAGCAACAAACAAAGAATTCCTCGATGCTTCTTGGTCCAATG
>DAIOGE010000025.1:0-3487 GCA_036745375.1 Candidatus Nanopelagicaceae bacterium | reverse complement strand
GCCCTTGACTTGGTAGCAACAAACAAAGAATTCCTCGATGCTTCTTGGTCCAATGCGGCACATGGAGCTGATGCTCCCATCAACTTAACTGCCGAACTAGCAGGTGGTGGTTACTTCACATTAGATCAACTCCGTGAGCGGGCAAATCATTGGAGCTCGATTGATCCATATTCCAGTGGGGTTGAAGAAGGCGCAACCGTAACTTCGCTACTTCCAATTCCTGAGTATCGTGGAAAGAGCGAGGGGTTAGTCGCTGATCTACGTGAATGGCTGACCGAGAACTACTTACTAATTTTTACCGCTGCGGGACCTGGGATAGTGGAACGCTACGCCAAACTTTTTCAGCAATCCGGATTACCAGTTCGCCTCCTTAAGAACATATCTTCCGGGTTAACTCGAGATGCTATTTATGTTCTAGCAACTCCCATAGAACATGGTTTCATCTCTCACGAATTTAAGAGCGCACTTATAACTGAGAAAGATATTACGGGTGTACGCAGTTCCAATAAGGATCAAGCGCGTATGCCATCACGACGCAAGAAGGCGATTGATCCTCTGGAGCTCAAGCCCGGCGATTACGTTGTGCATGAGCAACATGGAGTTGGACGGTATATAGAACTTGTCGCTCGAACAGTTGCAGGAGTCTCACGCGAGTATCTAGTAATTGAGTACGCCTCTTCGAAGAGAGGACAGCCGGGCGATCGCCTCTTTGTGCCAACAGATACTTTGGAGCAGGTCACAAAGTATGTTGGCGGCGAGGCGCCAACCGTGCATCGAATTGGTGGAGCGGATTGGCAGAACACCAAGCGCAAGGCTCGTAAAGCGGTTAAGCAGATTGCTGCTGAATTAATCCAACTGTATGCCGCTCGCATGAGCGCTCCAGGTTTTGCCTTCTCGCAAGATACCTCGTGGCAACGTGAGTTGGAGGCCGCCTTCCCTTATGTAGAGACCATCGATCAGCTCTCCACTATTGAAGAGGTGAAGCGCGATATGGAGCGCAGCCACCCCATGGATCGCGTTATTTGCGGCGATGTGGGTTATGGAAAGACCGAGATCGCAATTCGAGCCGCATTCAAAGCGGTACAGGATGCCAAGCAGGTCGCTATCTTGGTGCCGACAACTCTCTTAGTTCAGCAACATCTCAAAACCTTTGAAGAGAGATATGCGGGATTCCCAATAAGGATCGCGGGGCTTTCTCGATTCAACACCGCCAAGGAGTCCAAGGAAATATTGGAAGGTCTTGCCGCGGGAAGTATCGACGTTGTTATTGGAACACATCGCATCCTGTCCAAAGATGTAGTTTTTCGTGATTTGGGTCTTGTCATTGTGGATGAGGAACAACGATTCGGCGTAGAGCACAAAGAAGAGCTGAAGAAGGCTCGTACAAATATTGATGTGCTCTCGATGTCAGCTACTCCGATCCCGCGTACGCTCGAAATGGCGATCACTGGTATTCGCGAGATGTCTAACATCACGACCCCGCCAGAGGAGCGCCACCCCGTACTTACATATGTCGGTCCTTATGATGAGAAGCAAGTAACCGCGGCGATTCATCGCGAATTGCTTCGTGACGGACAGATCTTTTTCTTGCACAATCGTGTTGAGAGTATCGATCGCGTTGCATCACGACTTAAAGAGTTGGTTCCCGAAGCAAGGATCCGTGTCGCCCATGGCCAGATGAGCGAGCGCGAGTTAGAAGATGTGATTTTAGGATTCTGGCAACGGGATTTTGATATCTTGGTCTGCACCACAATTATCGAGAGTGGAATTGATATTCCTAATGCCAATACGCTGATTGTTGATCGGGCGGATGCATTTGGACTATCGCAACTACATCAATTGCGTGGACGCGTCGGACGTGGACGCGAGCGGGCCTATGCCTACTTCCTGTACTCGCCAGATAAACCTCTTACCGAAGTTGCACATGACCGCCTCACCACAATTGCAACCAATACCGATCTGGGTTCTGGAATGCAGGTGGCTCTTAAGGATCTAGAGATTCGTGGAGCTGGAAATATGTTGGGCGGAGAGCAATCTGGCCATATCGCTGAGGTGGGATTCGATCTCTATATGCGCATGGTTGGTGAGGCCGTCGAAGACTTTAAGACCGGCTACGTTGATGTAAATCCGCGGATAAAAGAGTGCAAAGTTGAACTTCCCATCACCGCCCATCTCCCCGTTGAGTATGTGCCCTCAGAGAGACTTCGCCTTGATCTCTATCGCCGAATGGCGGACTGCGTTGACGACGCTGGCCTTAACTCCATCGTGGAGGAGTTGGTCGATCGATTTGGAGAATTACTCGAGCCAGCTCGAAGTCTCATTGAGGTTGCTCGCATTCGCACCAAGGCGAAGAGCATGGAGTTGACCGAGGTGGTCTGGCAGGGCAAATTCCTTAAGGTGGCGCCCATAACCCTCCCAGAATCGGCGCAACTGCGATTAGAGCGACTTTATCCAGGTACTTTGATCAAACAGGCAACGAAAAGTGCGCTTATTGCCCGTAATTCCGCACCAAATTGGCTTGAAAATGCCTCCGTAGGCGATACTTCTGTCCTGTCGTGGACTATGGAAGTCCTGCACAATCTTTAGGGAGCAGCGCGTGAAGAAGATTCTTACTGCCGTAGTTGGCGTATTGGTTGTGGCAGGTGCTGGAGTCGCTCTCTGGTTGGTCTTGGACTCCTCCGCCCCAGCAGCGACCGTTGGCAAGACCAAAATCACGGCGAGCGAGATCAATAGCAGCGTAAAGACCATCGTTGCCGAGCGTAAGACCGTCTCCACCACCGGCATGCAGTTGGCCTTTGGAGATGCCCTCAACGCCGAAGAACTTAATTACTACATCATCTCAACGCTTCTCGCAGACACTGCGGCAGCACACGGCGTAACGGTGACCGATGCAGAAGTAACCGCCCGCGAGGCAGAGATTTTGAAGCAAGAGGGAAGTGCCGCCAAACTTAAGTCGGGTGAGGTATCTGCCAGCATCGCATCTACAGATTTCCCTGGCTATGTAAAAGAGATTCTTTATGTCGAGGCGCTCACCGCACTCGTAGAGAAGCAAGGTACCTCGGTATCAAATTCCGGAACTGCAGTACAGGCTCTGGTTCGAGCTCAAGCCGCCAAAGAGGGCGTCAAGATCGATAAGAAGTATGGAACGTGGGATGCAACAAATGTAACTGTTAACCCACCTGCCACTGCTTCAAGCACTTCAACAACCACGAAGTAGAGATTCCGCGAACATGACCTCTGAGCTCTTACGTCTAAAGGAGGTCATGCATCGCCTGCGTTCTCCTGGCGGTTGTCCCTGGGATGCCGAGCAGACTCATGACTCACTTCTCAAATATCTTCTCGAAGAGGCCTACGAATACTCCGAAGCGGTAGATGAGAGAGATCGCACGGCGATGCGCGAAGAGTTGGGCGATGTATTGCTTCAAGTCTATTTTCACTCTGCCATCGCCGAAGAAGATCCCAACGATCCATTCTCTGTTGAGGATGT
>DAIOGE010000024.1:1389-12718 GCA_036745375.1 Candidatus Nanopelagicaceae bacterium | reverse complement strand
TGAATTGCACCCGAAATAGTGAAACCGAGAACTAGCGCCCAGAAGGTGTCGAAGAACATCCACCAACTATCTTGCAGGCCCGCGCTTATCTTCCCCACAGTTTAAGTATTCCACCAATGAATATAAGTGCTAGCCACCGGAATCTGGAGCTCTTTCACAGTACCGAGTCGTATGATGCGAAATGTGTCTTCCGCGATTCAGTGTCGCCGCCTCAATGTGAAGCGAGGCGGCAATCACATCTTGCATGATCTAGATCTAGATATTCCTCAGGGAGTGATCATGGGTCTACTCGGTCCCAGCGGAAGCGGTAAGACGACGCTTATGCGATCGATTGTTGGGCTACAGAAAATAGAGAGCGGCGAGATTTCGGTTCTCGGTCGCCCCGCCGCCAGTAAGGCGCTGCGGCACGAGATCGGATATTCGACGCAGAGTGCCAGCGTTTATTCAGATCTAACCTGCATTCAGAATATTGAATTCTTTGCGGCGCTCTATCAAAAAAATGAGAAGAGCCCTGCGCAGATTTTGGAAGAGGTTGATCTCACTCGGAATGCGCACCAAATGGCGAGCTCGCTATCAGGTGGTGAACGCGCGCGATTGGCACTGGCGACGACGCTCGTGGGAAGTCCGCAACTCTTGATTCTTGATGAGCCAACTGTGGGATTAGACCCAGTATTACGCGTTCAGCTCTGGCGGTTATTTAATTCGCTGGCCCAACAGGGCAAGACCCTTCTAGTGAGTAGCCATGTGATGGATGAAGCCGATAGTTGCCATCAACTCATCCTCCTGCGAAATGGTGAGGTACTGGCGCAAGGGACACCTGCTGAGTTGCGCACTCGAACCGGAGAGAGTCGTATGGATGATGTATTTATCTCCCTGATTGGAGAGCGATGAAACTTTCCCGACTTATAGCTATGACCAAGAGGGTTTTACTTCAACTTCTTCATGACCCAAGAACTCTCGCGCTACTCTTCTTATCTCCAGCGTTGCTCATGACAATTCTCAAATATGTCTACTGGTCCAATCCAGATCTATTCCAACGAGTTGCCGGATCAATGCTCGGTGTCTTTCCCATGTTGGTCATGTTCTTGATCACCTCCGTAGCAACGTTACGTGAGAGATCAAGTGGGACTTTAGAGAGGCTAATGATCTCACCGCTAGCAAAGGTGGAATTTATCGGGGGATATGCCATCGCCTTCGGTTTGGCTAGCTTGTTCCAAGCAACTGCAGTCTCTTCGTACGCCATCTGGGTTCTTGGGCTAAAGATCGCAGGCCTACAAATCACCTTGATTTACGCCGCGATTCTCGATGCCTTGATCGGCCTAGCTATTGGTCTTGCTGTCAGCACCTTTGCCAAGACTGAGTTTCAAGCGATCCAATTCATGCCTGCGATATTGCTGCCGCAATTGCTGTTGAGCGGACTACTCGTTCCACGCCCAATGATGCCTCGCCTTCTTAACGATCTCTCAAACTACTTGCCGCTCTCCTATGCGATCGATGCGACCAAGAAGGTCATCTCCAATCAAGGGTCGATCATGAACGACTCACTCTTGATCTTTCTGTTCTTGGCCGGAATCTTGGCAGCAGGATCTCTTACTCTTAAGAGACAGACGAAGTAGGAGAGATGAGTTATATAACCGAACTTTTGCCGAGTAAGTCCGACTATGTGGGCGCTAAAAAATATTGGCGCCATGATGTAATCGCTGGAATCACTGTAGGGATTGTGGCTCTTCCGCTGGCGCTAGCCTTTGGCATCACAGCAGGTGCCGGAGCACGAGCAGGGCTGATTACCGCGATTTATGCCGGTTTGATTGCTGCAATTTTTGGGGGATCTAATTTCCAGGTGAGCGGACCGACCGGAGCCATGACCGTAGTTCTGATTCCAATTGTGTTGAAATGCGGTACCGCTTCGCTCGCACCGCTTGGATTGGCGGCTGGAGTACTGGTAGTCGTTATGGGTCTTACTCACTGCGGGGCGCTTATCAGACGAGTTCCCTGGCCAGTCATGGAGGGATTCACGCTGGGCATTGCCTTGGTAATCGCTCTGCAACAACTTCCATCCGTACTTGCCTTTCACTCAATCAGTGGTGCAAATACATTGGTTACCGCGTGGCGGACTTTTCGTGGAGCACTATCTGCTGGACTTCACTGGAGTTCATTAGCGCTGATGGTCATCACGCTGCTTGTGAAATTTAATTACCCCAGAATTTCTAGATTACTCAAGATCAAGGTACATATTCCAGCCAGTTTTGTAGCAATCATCGTCGCTACCTTTCTGGTTCCCATCTTTTCGCTACACACACCTCTCATTGGTAACTTGCCGCGCTCCCTCTACCAACACGTTTCTCTCTCCAAGAGCCACATAGGTCTCTCTGCTCTGGTAGTTGGCGCGGTTGAGATAGCGCTACTTGCTGCAATTGAATCTCTCTTATCTGCTCGAGTCGCAGATCAGATGGCACACATTCATGAGTCGGCGGTTAGTTATAAGCCAAATCGAGAGCTCATCGGTCAGGGTCTGGCAACGATGATCTCTTCTATGGTTGGAGGAATGCCTGCCACCGGCGCGATCGCACGGACTAGCGTTAACGTTAGATCGAAAGCCCAGAGTCGAATCTCCTCCATTACCCATGCGGGATTTTTGCTGCTGGTGGTTCTCGTGCTCAATCCAGTCATCGCTCACATACCTACAGCTGCGCTTGGCGCCGTCTTGATCGGAACTTCTTATCGGATCGCCAGCCCAGCAAATCTTAAGGAGATGCTCAAGACAACTCGTCTAGATGCAGCGACTCTTCTGATCACCGCAGCACTAGTCGTAGTAATAGGACTCATTTGGGCGATAGCACTCAGCACCGCCGGATATTTTCTTGCAACAATTATTCTCAAGAGCGTTAATCTTAAGAAAGTTAGAAAGTAGGAGGATGAAGGTCAATGGCCAGAGCCACAATTGTTGGTAGTGAAGTGGTACTTGCTCTCAGTGCGGGTGAAAAATTTTGGGGATTCCACAAGAACCCTCGCGCCAAAATAGATGACATCGTGAAAATTGAGCCAATAGATAATTTTTGGAAGTTCTCTGGATGGCGAGGGGTTCGCGCACCTGGAACTGGCATTCCCGGAACGGTTGGGTTAGGTACCTGGCGCAAGATGGGTTCGAAATCATTTGCCGCGGTTTACAAGAAGGAACCCGGATACAAAATCACCTTCAAGAGTGGCGAATTTGAATCGTGGCTCTTCAGCTCACCTGAATTGCCTTCAGATTTGGAACGGTTCGTTAAGTAATTTAACTGGTTTATCTAGGATTCTGTACGTAATCGACGAGTGCGCTTCTCTCTGAATCAATCTCGTTGACGTACGACTTAACGACATCTCCGATCGAAACAATCGATACCAGGTCACCTGCTTCATTGACGACTGGCACATGGCGAATGCGACGTTCAGTCATAATTGCCATTAACTCTGCCACCGTTGTATTAGGAGTACAGGTTGTGACGTTCACCGTCATGATGTCTCGCACATGCAATCTTCCGAGTTCGTGAAAATGAATCGGAAGCGCGGCGACAATATCTCGTTCTGAGACTATTCCGGCGATTCGAATTCCATCGGGGGATACAACAAGTGCACCGACTTTAAGCGATGCTAATTTTTCGACAAGCGTTGCAATTGAGGTTTCTGCGGTAACGCTGTAAACCGCTTTGCCAGTAATAAGTGATGAGACTTTCATGCGAACTCCTTTGTTCACCTGAGTTGTAATCGTGCTCTCAAGTGGAGGCAAAGGCAAGAGCTTTAAGAGAAAAGTTCCTTAAATCTTGTTAAAGGCTAAATGAAGGGTATTCGTCGGTGACGAGCAGCAACGAGTATCCATAAACGCGGTTCCAGAAGTCAATCGTCCCAAGCGCGACCTTTGCGGCCCACTCTGGGTAGTTTCCTGTGATCGAGGTAGTTATCCAGGCGAAGAATGTAAGCACTAGGGTCAAGATGGCATAGAGAATTCCTACGATATAGAGCGGAATAGCGAGGAACCATTTAACGAGTGGTAACCAGCGATTAAGTTTCTTGCCGCCTTCGACATCGGGGAATATGACAGCGATATTCGGATTACGTTCAATCGAGGGATAGTCATCGGTCAGAAGAAGCACATATGAACTGATTCGGGTTGAGAGCTCAGTTACCGCGTGATTGAAAGTTAATACATAACTGGGATAGACGGTGCGAAAGACGAGCGCTAAGAAAGCTGGAGCCACAAGAATTGGAGTTGAATCCCAGTTAGTTCGCGCGATGTGTTCGAAGGATGCAGCGAAGATCGCTACTGGAACAACCAGGATGCCGCGCCAGAAGACTGTTGCGCGATTGCGGTTGGTAAGTTGCACATCTACTAGGGTTTCAACTTGATTGCTCATGGAAAGAGGTTAGCCATTGGTTTGGGGCAGTTCAAGGATAAAATGCCTATTTCGCTCACCGTTCATTGGGTTGTAATTTTTAGGAGCATGGAGGGGTAGAGATGGCGATCGAACTCAATACTCCTCGAACCTTGCTCCGGGCATGGCAGGAGAGTGATCTTGAGCCTTGGATCGCGCTCAATTCCGATGCAGAGAACTTGCGCTATTTTCCGCGCACCTACACGGCAGAAGAATCCCTGACTAGTTTTAACCGACTACGAGATCGACTCAACGAAAATCCTTTTGGCTTATGGGCGGCTGAAGAGAAATCGAGTGGTGAATTTATGGGATTCATCGGGCTTGCACATCAAGATCTCCCCGGAGTCTCTTTTATGCCCTGCCACGAGATTGGATGGCGCTTAGATAAGAAGTATTGGGGCAAGGGCTATGCAACAGAGGCGGCTAAGACCGTTCTTGAATTTGGACTCAAAGATTTAGCTCTTCCCATTATTTATTCGTACACCGCTCTAAAGAATCAGCCATCGATAAATGTCATGCGAAAGATTGGTTTACGCGAACGTCCCGAACTCACTTTTGAGCATCCAAATATTCCTGAGGGCAATCCTGTTAAAACGCACCTTGTGTACTCCACATGAAAGTTCGCCTCACTGTTGCAGTTGTTTTGCTCTCGTTGCTGAGCACTCAAATTGTCCACGCAGCAACAGTTCCCTTTACTGGTTCTCGCCCATTCAATGTTTTTATTCCATCCACATATGAGAAATCAGATCCCGTTCCTTTGGTGATCGCCCTCTCTGGTTACGGACAGACTGGTGCTCAACTCGAAAATTATCTGCACCTTACTTCGGAGGCGCAGTCAGCGGGATTCATATATGTGCATCCGGATGGCACGATCGATCAATTCGGAGCCCGATTTTGGAACGCCACTCCAGAATGTTGTGATTTCCAAAAGCCTCCGGTCAATGACGCCGCATACATCATGAACATTATTAAGAAAATCTCGGCGCGATATTCCGTGGACCCTAAACGGATATATGTCATCGGGCATTCCAATGGAGGATTCATGGCAAATGCGCTGGCCTGCAAATATTCAAGCCGTATCGCCGCCATCATCAATATTGCAGGAGGAAGTTTTACAACTGCGGCCGCATGTAAACCGAGCTCTCCAATAAATATTTTACAAATATGGGGAACAAAGGATGTTACCTACGCCTACAACCATATTCGCGGGAAACCTATACCGGGTGCGGAAGCGACTTTTAGTAATTGGGGCTCAATCGAGAAATGTTCTACGCCTGCGACTGCACTTCCAGACAAGTTGGATTTAGATCCAACGATTCCTGGTGATGAGACGACCATCTTTCAATTCGGAGGATGCAGCGCCGACGTATCTGTAGATTTTTGGCGAATTGATGGCGCTGGACATTCACCCGTCATATCCCCATTTTTTGCCAGTGAAATGGTGGCATGGCTGATGACTCATCCTAAGCAGTAGTTCTTTGATAGTGCCCTAGCATTGTTCAACTAACCTACATGGCAGGGACGAGGAGTCTTTGATGTTCGGTATTTCAAGAGAGATTCGCGGAAAGAACATCACCTATCGTCCAGAGCTCGATGGGATTAGAGCCTTATCCATCATCGTGGTCTTGCTCCACCACCTTGGATATTTGGGCGGCAGAGGCTTTTTGGGAGTCGACATTTTCTTCACTCTCTCGGGATATCTGATTACTCAGGTCTTATTGGCGACGGTGGTGCAAGGTCGACCTCTTACTAGTTTCTACAGGCGCCGTGTAGCTCGTCTCTATCCGATTATGGCTATCAGTATTCTGGTTGCGAGCCTTGTGGTTGGATTTAAGAGAGCTCAAGACACCAAGCCAGTTCTGGCCTCACTCTTTTATGTTAAGAACTTCTTGCACTGGGGCGATCTCTTTGGTCCATTTTGGAGCCTGAGTGCGGAGGAGCAGTTCTATCTACTCTTCCCTATCACGCTCCTATTTTTTCTTCGCTTCTTTAACAAGAGAGTTTTTACCGGATTCCTTCTCGTTGTGATCGCTGCGATCTGGATCCACGTCCTCTGGATTAACTATCCTGACTACTCCTGGAATAAAGATGGCATCTTCAATCTCGTTGTTTTTCGCCCAACGATGATCTTGGTCGGGTGTCTCATCTCTCTCAACTACGAAAAGTGTTTATCGCTGGTTAAGAAATCTCCACTATTTTTCACGCTCGTGTTGGTAGGACTTATCGCTGCCTGCATTGGATATCAATTCCCCGGATTCGCTGGGTTAGGTACGGCGATTCTCATCTTGCTTCTTGATCGTCAGATCGCGGAAAAGTCATTTATTTGGCGTATGAAGCGGCGTGTTCTCTCGTTCGCACCGCTGCGCACTTTAGGAGTGCTTTCATACTCTATTTATATCTGGCATATGCCGGTGATCTTCCTCTATTACAAGCATGCGCTTAATCCTCATGGATACGTCCTCGAAATAATGGCAATTGTGCTTGGCCTTGCTCTCATCAGCTTCTATTTAATAGAGGTACCGCTACAAAAATTCTTGAGCGGTGCCAAGAAAGGTGCTTCACTTAGAAGCGTTGAGTAGGCCCTGAGCGCCAAGGTATGGGGAGGGTAGCAAGTGCAAGAGTTTGTTGATTTTCTCGCCAAGCAACCTCCATTTAATGCACTCTCAAACCAAGATTTAGAGCAGATTTCGGCTCAGATTGATGTGGAATATTTTGTAGCCGGCACCGTGATCGTTGAGGCAGGCGAAGATCCTTTAAACCACCTCTACGTGGTTCGGACGGGTTCAGTTGAGGTCTTGGATAAGGGCAATGTGGTTGATGAGCTCCATCCAGGAGATGCCTTTGGTCATATCTCGGTGCTCACTGGTTTGCCTCCGCAGTATTCGGTTCGCACTTCAGAGGACACCCTTTGCTATCGAATGCCAGACCCCCGCGAATTTATATCGGATCCCAGCTCACTTAAGTTTGGCCATTTTGGAACTCTGATCACCAGGCACCGCCTGACATCTAGTTCGCTCCTCTCAGATGCGCAATCAAATGTCACTCGTTACATGCGCCCAATACTTTGGGTAAAGGGAGATGATTCAATTCGTGATGTTGCCGCGAAAATGACGGCGGGCGACCAATCTTTTGCTCTCATCGAGACTCGTGAAGGTATTGGCTTAGTAACCGATCGTGATTTTAGAAGCAAGGTTGGTCGAGGACTACTTCCCATTGATTCACCTGTCGCTTCGATGATGAGTTTTCCATTAATCACCGTCTCTAACAAGGTCACCCTCGCTAGCGCCTTTTTGCAAATGGTGGAACGTGGAGTTCATCATCTAGTTGTTGTAGATGAATTCGATAAACCACTGGGTGTAGTGCGGGCGATGGATCTATCCTCAGTGCAACTGCGCAATCCATTACTCATTCGCGCCGCGATCGAATCAGCAAGTAGCATCGAGGAGTTATCTGCGGCATCTTTATTACTTAAACCATCGCTCGTTGAATTACATGACAATGGAATTCCTTCGCTGCATATTGCAGGCCTCATGTCTGCAATCGTGAGCGCGATACTTACACGCGTTCTGACCTTATCCGGCTCGGTCGATCAGCCGGTTCCACACTCCTGGTTAATCTTGGGATCGATTGCGCGCGGTGAGCCTCTTCCAGCATCGGATGTCGACACCGCGATCGTCTGGGCTGATCAGCCAGGTGATGTTGATGCCTCGGATCAAATTACTAACAACGCTAAACAGATTCTTGAACTGATGGAGAAATGTGGGCTGGAGCGCTGTCCTAATGGAGCCAATGCCGACAACACACTCTTTACGCGCTCCCGCTCAGCCTGGATTGAAGTCTCTAGCGCCTGGCTGAGTGAACCACATAGAGCTGGGGCCTTGCTGCTCTCATCCATCGCTGCTGACAACCAGCCGCTTACAAATACCTCACTGGGTCGCACCATTATGGAGAATATTCGCGAGACAACTCGCTCCAAGGAGTATTTATCTGATGCACTCCGTTTCGCCTTAGCGAAGAAACCTCCTATCGGGTTCGTGAAAGATTTCATCGTGGACCACGGCGGCGAGAACCGAGGGGGACTTAACCTCAAAGAGGGAGGCCTCTCTCCAATCGCCTCGTTGGCGAGGTGGATGGCGATTGTTCAGGGCGATGTCCGCGGTGGAACGCTTGAGCGTCTACAGCGAGCAAGTGAAGCGGGTTTACTTCAAGGTGAAGAAGGCGAAATTCTGACCACTGCATTCACCAATATCCATCAGATCGTATTTGATGAGGAGATCGCTGCAATTAGAGCAGGGCGTGCCCCCACTACTTGGGTCTCGCCTGATTCCCTCGATTCACTTACTCGTCGCCATTTGCGGGAGAACTTTCGGGCGATCTCTCATATTCAAGGCGTGGTTGAAAGCGAATGGGTTCGGCGCCTTCCGTGATCTTAGGAAAACGTCTCGCGGATCATTGGCGCAGTTATGAATATTGCGCGGTAGATGTTGAAACCACTGGACTTGATCTACGCAAGGATGAAGTGATCTCTGTGGGAGCTGTCACGATCAGTGACGGGAGATTTAAAGGTGACGGAAATTTATATGCTGAGATCATCCCCGCACAAAGTCCCTCGCCCGCTTCTATTGCGATCCATGGATTGCGTGATGTCGATTTGAGTAAGGCTCGTACGGCTCAAGATGTAATCCCCGAATTGATCGCACACATCTCTGGCAAATATTTGATAGCGCATGCTAGTTGGGTGGAGAAGGCATTCCTCTCTCACCGGTTAAGTAAGTATGGTCAGAAATATCCCAAGGATGTTATTGATACCGCGGCCTTAGCTCGATTTGCTGGGTATGCCGAGAGCGATACTGGGCATGAGCCTTCACTGGAATTCTTAGCGCGCAAACTCAACCTCCCTGTTTACACACCTCATCATGCACTCGGAGATGCAATGACAACCGCGGCAGTCTTTGTGGCGCTCTGCTCGCGGATCGAACAAAAACAATTATCTTCAGACGGCGAGCAATTAACCTTGAATCAACTTCTTAAAATTTCCAAGTCTTAATTATTTTCCTCGAAGAAGTTTTTTAATCTGTTCCAGCGCGGTCTTGATTCGCGACTCATAACCATGAGTTGAAGGGTGGTAGTACTCCGCCCCAACCAAGTTATCTGGCAGGTATTGCTGCTGCGCAACAGCGGCTTCTAGGTCATGGGGATAGATGTAAGAGTTGGCATCTCTCTTGGCATTTTCGGCGCGATCGCGTAGCGCCCCCGAGTTGGGGTCTCGCAAATGGGCCGGTACGGGCCCTGCCTTGCCGGCTCTGACATCTTCTAACGCCCCGTCGATCGCCAGATAGGCGGCGTTCGATTTGGGGGCGGTGGCCAAGTAGGCGACCGCCTCCGCCAGGATAATTCGAGCCTCCGGCATTCCAATCATGGCGACGGCTTGAGCTGCTGCAACTGTAATCCCAAGTGCCTGGGGATCAGCTAGTCCAATATCTTCACTCGCGCTGATCATCATCCTGCGGGCGATGAATCTGGGATCTTCGCCTGACTCAAGCATGCGGGCTAAGTAATGCATTGCTGCATCGACATCGGAGCCGCGGATACTTTTAATAAAGGCGCTGGAGACGTCATAGTGATTATCTCCACCACGGTCATAATTCTGGATAACGCGATCCACGGCCTTATTTAGAGTTGAAGTAGTTATCTCTTTATCGGAGGCTCCTGCTGCTGCCTCGAGATAAGTAAGTGCGCGTCTAGCATCACCTGCGGCCAATCTGATCAGAGCATCTCGAGCATCACCTTCGATCGTGACTTCATTATTTAATCCACGCGGATCGCTCAGCGCGCGGTCGATCAACTTGCCGATATCGGCATCCGGAATGGCACGGAGCGTAAGCACAATCGAGCGCGAGAGCAGGGGAGAGTTGATGGAGAACGATGGATTCTCAGTAGTCGCAGCTACAAGAGTCACCCAGCGATTTTCTACTCCAGGAAGTAACGCATCTTGTTGTGCCTTAGAGAAACGATGCACCTCATCAATAAAGAGAACTGTCTCTCGACCTTCTGTATTAAGTCGCTCTTGTGCATCGTTCAACACTTCACGTACTTGCGCGACACCACTACTTACTGCTGAGAGTTCCACAAACTCGCGTGAGTCAGAGTGAGCGATCATCTTTGCAAGCGTTGTCTTGCCACTTCCCGGAGGACCATAAAGGAGAACGCTGGTGATGTGTTTGGCCTCACCATCAATTAATCTCACAAGTGGCGAACCAGGTTGAAGTAGATGGTGTTGACCCAATAACTCATTTACTGAGGCAGGGCGAAGGCGAACCGCCAAAGGCGCGGTCGCATCAAAGGAGCTAGTTTCACTCATGTTCATCCCATCTTCACCGACTAGAACTCTACTAGGTGGCTTCAGCCCACTCTGGCTTGCTCGGTAAGAACTTCGCTCCCAGATGATGGCAAGATCTGAGCATGGATTCGGCACCCAAGAGATATTTGATTGTTGGCGGAGGCGCTTCTGGAGTAATCACGGCGATTGCCCTGATTAGTAGTGGAGTCGATCCACATCAGATTGATATCGCTGAACCACGCGAACTTTTGGGTGAAGGGCTGGCCTATCAAACTCGCGACGCGATGCATCGGCTCAATGTGCCGACTGCGAAGATGAGCGCGATTGAAGATGCTCCAGATGATTTCGTCCAATGGTCAAGCGCTGCGGCTTATTCTTTTATGGAGCGCCGCAATTACAGCACCTATCTTCGAGATCGCCTCGGCACTGCGGTTAACCACATTCCAGATCTTGTTATAGATATTGAGCAGCAAGATAGTGGCCAGGTGACCGCCACTTCTTCCTCGGGATCAACTCGCATCTACGACACAGTTGTGTTGGCGATGGGCCACGGCAAAGCTCGCGTGCCTGATTTCCTGCT
>DAIOGE010000024.1:0-1289 GCA_036745375.1 Candidatus Nanopelagicaceae bacterium | reverse complement strand
GAGGCGATGTGGCGTAGTTTTACTCCTGCTGAGCGCGAAGAATTTTTACGAACTGATGGCTCATCCTGGTCCAGGCGCAGACATCGAATCGCCCCAGATATTGCTGATCGGGTTGATGAAGAGATAATTGCAGATCGAATTCAAGTAGTTAAGGGAAAGGTCTCAAGGGCCACCGCTTCAGAGAATTCAGTCAAAATCTCTTTAGAAAATGGTCGCTCCTTCCACGGGGATTACTTAGCTGTATGTATCGGTCGTGATTATGAATTGTCCGACCCACTAAGTATCTCTCTTATTAATGAAGGTAAGACATCTCGTGGTCCGCTAGGAATGGGGCTGTCGGTTGATGTTTCTACTGGTTTATTGCAGAAGCCGGATGGCTCCACGTATTCAAATATTTATGCGATCGGGCCACTTCGTTCCGGTGAGGCATTCGAAAGCACTGCAATTCCCGAAATCAGAAAGCAGGCCTGGTCGATCAGCAAGGCGCTGAAATGACTCACGAGTCAATCTCGGCCATTGTCATTTACGACGGTCAATGTGATTTCTGCATAGCTTGGCTTCGTTGGCTGAAACTGAAATTGGAAGTAGCTTCGATCTCCTTCCACGACGCAGAACTTGAGCGATATGGATTGTCATTTGAGGCATGTTCACAATCGGTTTTTGTAGTAACTCCCACCAGTAAATATGCCGGCGCGGCCGCAATCGCCATCCTGCTCAAAGCCAGAGGCAATCGGTTAGCCGCGCTTTTATTACGCTCCCTCGGACCAATTGGTCGCAGGGGATATCGCTGGATCGCTTCCAACAGGAACTCATTTGTAATTCGGTACTGGACCAAACTCCTGGATCGGGGATTAGCCCATGAAGGCTAGAGCCAAGAACGGCTTTGAACCCAAGGTGTGCGAGAGGTGCAAACTCCCTTTTGAGTGGCGCAAGAAATGGGCTCGTGACTGGGATTCTGTAAAGTATTGCTCCGAGAAATGTCGACAGGGCGGTTAGGCCAAGATCTGCAGATGCCTGGGTTAAGGCACTTTGACGCGGGAAAGCCGCTAATTTCGAGTTAGCAAAAGTGCCAATTTACGGCACGATATTCCAATGGTTTTTCGACGCGGACTTGGTCTGGTCGCGGTGGCGACCCTCTGCTCTCTCGTGCTGACGGGTTGTGCGCAGAGCTCGCAGCAATATGGAAGCGATAGCAAAGATGGCGTTTACTTTGCTGTTCCAAATGGTTGGCACACGATTTCAACAAAAGATTTGAATCACGAAGAATCACTTTCAACTGCTCAAGGTGC
>DAIOGE010000023.1:0-12936 GCA_036745375.1 Candidatus Nanopelagicaceae bacterium | reverse complement strand
AGAGGCAGAGGACTTAAAATCCTCCAAGTGTGGGTTCGACCCCCACTCGGGGCACGTAATCTTGAGAAACTTTTCTTAAGTGGTTACCCCTCCTCACGGGAGTCATTATTCTTTTCCCGTGTCCACCAGAGTGCTCAACCCGCGAGTACTGCTCAATAGCGGAGTCTTGCTCCTCGGGGCTGTAATCGCTCACTCAGTTGGTTGTGGGACCTTCATCCCACTAGTCCCATTCTTGGGAATCTCGGTGGGTCTGATAGCCATCCTCTCCATCCTCAGCGTCAGAGAGCTTGAAGGTCCAGGCTTGGCCTTAGTAGTGATCGTTGCTCAAGCGGGAGCCCACTTCCTGTTGGGTAGCGGACAAATGAGAATGCTTGTCCCGGTTTGTGGTGGCACCTCGCGCATATTGTCCATGAACATGGGTTCCACGATGAGCCCGACCACGATGATCGCCTCACACACAATTGCTGGAATTGCTTCTTACCTCTTCATTCGAAAGAGCGAGCCCTTCTGGAATTTTGCAGGATACTTCCTAGCAACCATCTTTGTTCCATTCTTCATTCCAAGAACTGAATTGGTTTCCACCAAGTTCAATCAGCTCAAGATTGAACTCAATACCTTCATCACACAACTTCAAAGTTTTCTGACCGAGGCAACTTCTCGGTTGAGTGCTCCGCCGGTTCGTCTAGTAAATATTTAGTACTAGTTAAGAACCCGCAAACCTAACTTCTCGGCAACCTGCCGAATCAAGTGGGTTTGACCTATACAAGGAGCGCTAAATGAATCATTTCCTAAAGTCCGATATGGCTGGAATGAACATGAATCAGGGTTTCCTGCAAAGCAATCTTCCGATGTTGATATCTACTGGTATCGCGCTTATCGCGGTTTTCGTCTGGTGGCTTTATCGGAGATCGCACTAATGAATATTCATAATTTTTATTTTAGGAGTAAATGTGTCCATCAATGTGGAGTCCTCTCAGGATGACAAAAATACCACCGTGCAATTTTCTTCCAGAAAATCTGCGTGGCTGGTAACTATCACAGGAGTAGTGGCATTCCTGGCCCTCTATTTCTTTATTTATCATCTTCAATCTCAAGATAAGAGTGCTGCAGCGCTAGGGATGCCTAGTATGCATATGAACAAAACAAGAACCTTCTGGTCGTTCCCAATTTTGCAGGCTTCGGGTCTGGTTGGACTCGTCGCCTCATATTTGGCGGTTCTATTGGGGCTACAGCAATCCCGAAGAGCTGTTGGTTGGTTAAGGCTGGGATATAGATCAATTGATCAATTGCACCGTCACATCGCTTTACTGACTCTCGGTCTTGTGATCGTTCATGCGGTGGCCACAGTCTTTGATGCCATGGGTGATTCTTGGCGCACCGTTTTTTGGTTTAACGGTTGGGCAAACGCGAAGACCGGTTGGCCAGCTGCGGTCTGGGGGTACGACGTAGGAATTATCGCCTTCTACACCTTGTTATTGCTTGGTCCTACTTTCTACTTCCGCCGTAAAATCGGAGTTTCCACGTGGAAGTACCTCCACCGATTCATTCTCGTTTTCTATATCGGATCGGTTTGGCACTCTCTCATCCTTGGTTTGGATATGAGTTATTACAAGTGGATCAGACCTACAACATGGTTACTGCAGATTCCACTTTTGTGGCTCTTTGCCAAGCGCTTTAACGAACTGGCGAAAAAGAATTCAGAGAATAAGACTGGTGGAAAGTACCTGACTTCGCAGGCCTTGGTCGGAGTGGCCTATGCAGGAATCCTGGCAGCCCTTCTGATTGTCTTCACCGGCAATTCTGATTTCATAGCAAACATCTAATTAATCCAGAGAACCTTGAATCGCTCTCCTGATCATTGTGAGAGCGATTCAGGGTCACAGAAGGAACGCGGAAGAAAAATTGAGAGCAGGAGAATTGGAGTAAAAGTGGCAACGAAACAAGCTATCGATGAATCTTTTCCCTCCTTAGCTAGAGAGGCCTTTGGCTGGGATCCAACCAAGGTCACATCTGGCTCCGGAGTGGATAGACCTTGGAGATGCGTGCAAGGGCATGTCTTCATCACGAGCCCGAACGCGCGTACTTCACGCGGAAGGGTCATACATTGTCCAGAGTGCTCAGGGAAGGTATTAGTCGTGGGCAAAAATGATTTGGGAACTACCCACCCCGAGATCGCGGCACAAGCTCAGGGCTGGGATCCAACCACCATCACTGCGGGGGCAGGTGAAGTTCGAGAGTGGTCCTGCTCATTGGGTCACACATATTTCGCTAAGGTTTCTCACAGGAGTGCGGGTTCTGGATGCCCCTATTGTTCAAATAGGAAAGTCTTGCCTGGGTTTAATGATTTACAGACAACCCACCCTCATCTCGCGCAGCAAGCCTTTGAGTGGGATCCTCGAACCGTGACCTACGGAAGCGGCAAGCGACTAAAGTGGCGATGCTCCAAGGGTCATATCTTCATCATGACGCCAAATATGCGCACCAATAAGTACCCAAAGATGAATTGCCCATTTTCTAGTCGTAGCGATAAGCACATTTAACAAATGAAAACTAGACTTATGCACTATTCGAGTTCAGGAGATCACGTGAAAAAGACAGCGCTCGCACTCTCAATATTTCTGGTGATGACCGGATTTTCGGCTTCCTACGCCGCAACTCCTTCTGCCAAACCGAAGCCAATGGCTGGAATGGATATGTCAGCGCCGACTCCGCCACCAATTAGTGGGACGGCAGCCATGATGGGCGGAACGATTTTTGATGCTGCGATGCCTGATGCAATCGCCAATATCTCATTGAAGGATCAGAACGGAAAGAGTTTTACGCTGGCATCTCTCCGTGGCAAAGAAATTGTTTTGACAGACTTTTTCACTAGTTGCGACATGATCTGTCCAATCACAACTGTCAATATGCGCGACATTGCTTTGGCGGTTAATAAAGCCGGAGATAGCTCTAAAGTGAAAGTACTTGAAGTTACTGTGGATCCAGGACGGGACACCGTATCCCGGCTGAAGGCATATCAAGCTCTCTACGGAAATTCTGATTGGACCCTTGCAACTGGAAGCGCTGCTGATATCACCAAGTTCTGGGGTTGGTTCGGGGTTTACACCAAGAAGATTCCCAATGAAGATGGAGAGGGAGTCGATTGGCAGACCGGGAAGAAAATTACCTACGACATTCAACATGATGATGTAGTTATCTTGCTCGGAGCTAATTCTCATTATCGTTGGATTGACCTTGGAAATCCTGCGGTTGCCAATCCAACAGAATTGCCAGCCACTCTCAAGAGATTCCTCAGCGATCAAGGTCGTTTGAATCTTCTCAAGCCGCAGCAACCTGATTGGACTGTTGGAGCAGTGTATGGCGCACTCCAGGAGGTCTTTGGGCTTCAAATTGGTCCAAAGATGAAGATGTAGATGAGAGGTCGAATCTCTCTTTGCTTAGCACTTTTAGTGGGTTTGCTTGTGGCTCCTGCTGCATCGGCCCACACAGTGCTTATTGGCTCTAATCCATCTGCCGGAGCCACCGTCTCACAATTGCCCGAGTCGATCATCCTGAAATTTGCGAACCCGTTATTGACCCTGGGAAGTTCCTCGGTAAATCAGGTGCAGGTTGTAGATCCGATGGGTATGACAATCACTTCGCCTGACAATATTGTGAAAGGGTCGATCCTTTCGAATGTTCTGCAGCCCTCCATGGTGATGTCCGGAATTTATAAGGTCATCTTCCGGGTAGCAGCTCAAGATGGACATGTACTGAATGGAAGTTTTAGTTTCAATGTGGGTGACATAAAGAAGGTTACTTCTTCCATCAAAGTTCCAACGTCAGGAAGCGTTACCTTTCACGCTCTAGCAAATGGCAAGGGTGTCCTCGATGGTGTTGGCTCGCCAACCGATACCGCTTCGGGAACCTTCACCATAAATTATGGCAACGATACTTTTTGTTATCAGATCACTACAAATGTTAAAGATCTAACAGCTGCTCACGTTCACGCTGCCAGTCAGAAGAACATGACGATCTCGGATGAAATATTCTTCCCGCTCCAACTTGCCGCTGTGAACGCCAAATCTCCGGTCTGTCAGAAGGAAGATGGAGTATCACTTGCCACGCTTGCTGCGAATGCAAATAACTATGTATTTATGCTGCATTCCAAGAAATATCCTGACGGAGATGTTGCGGGAGCGCTAAAGAAGTAAGTAAACAGAAGTAAAAAATTAGTAGAGCAATTGGGGCACTAAGAAGGAGATAACTTCGTGCCCCAATTGACTATCTTTGCGGACGATTAACTCCTTTCTCTGCAATTTTGAGATCTGAAAAAGCCAGTGGACTTGCGGCAACGCCAGCCTCTTGTAGTGCTTGTCGATAGGCATCGATGGCATCCTCAAGAAATCCAAGTCCTGAGTAGATATCGCCGAGTTCGCGCCATGCGAGTGCATTTTGGCGAGATGTTTCCATCCCGAGCAGGCTGCCTTTAGCGGCTAGCAAATTCATCTCGGACTCTGCTTGACGACCCAAACTAATTTCAGCGCGCGCAGCTAAGAGGTAGGCATCAGCCCTTTGCAAGAGATCTTTGCTTGGATCTGTGTTGGCGATAGCTGACTTGATAGTTTCGAGAGATTTCTCGTAATCACCGCTAAGCCACTCAACTCGAGCCACGATTTTATCTGGACCTGGAGTTGTCATGCAGATGATCAACTTTGCTTACAACATGGCGGTGAGCGACCCTCAGAAATTTAGTAGTGGCGACAAAACGCGTCATAACGTTTTAGGTGAGGCTGGAGTATTACTTGGAAGTGATGGACCGCTCTATAGAGGTCTGCCATGGCAATCCATTAGTACATCCGCTCTTGCTGAATCCCGCGGTACCAAGGGACATCTTCCAATCAGACTTCAATTTTATATTGCCGCTCCGCAGCAATTTATAGATGAGGTCGTTGATAACTCATCCTTAGCGGAGTTGGCGAGAGGGGGATGGATTGCAATTCATTCCATCGGTACCAACTCCTAGATTTTTTCGAGATGCAAGATGAACCACCTTGATATTTATCGCGGTCACCTGGCGGTCTTGACCTCCCAGCATGAGAAGCAGAGGCTCGTGGCGCCAAGTTTTAAAGAGGTTCTAGGAGTTGAGTTGATAGAGAGAGCTCTCGATACCGATCAATTTGGAACTTTCTCCGGCGATATTGAGCGAAGCGCTTCACCGCTGGATACTGCGATAGCAAAGGCTCGGCTTGGAATGAAAGAGTCAGGTCTGCCGCGCGGAGTGGCATCAGAGGGCTCCATTGGCCCCGACCCCTTCATTCCATTTGTCATCTCTGACATCGAACATCTGGTCTGGGTGGATGCGGAGCGCGACATCGTCGTTAGCGAGAGCTATCGCTCCCTCGACATAAGGACGGCATCAACGAGAACCTTTGTTGGAGCCGATTTAAGTGACTTTCTTCAGAGAGCGGATTTTCCTCGCCACAGATTGATTGTTAAGGCAGAGAACTCCTCACCTTTCTTCTGCGCTAAAGGAATCGGGAGCGTTCAAGCATTGGAAGCGGCGATTAGTGAATGTTCACACCGCTCAGAGACCGGGGCGGTAATCGTTGAATCGGATCTGCGCGCACATTGCTCACCTTCGAGGCAGGTGAATATTGCTGCCACAGCTCGCCTCCTGGCTCTTCGTATTTCCACTCACTGTCCCGAATGCCATACCCCTGGCTGGGGAAAGGTAGGGGTCGAGCGTGGTCTCTTATGCAGAGAGTGCAGATCCTTTGTAGAGAAAGCCGTTCGAGGAGATGAAATGGGTTGCGTGAAATGTGACTTTAAAAAGCTAGAGCTACGCGCAGAGAGTCGGGCAGATCCCGCCATATGCGATTGGTGTAATCCGTAAGTGCATGCGGAACGCGCCAAATTTCCCTCCACTCACCCCGACTTGCGACAGGCTTTTTATCTCGTGATCTTTTGGGTCGAGGCTAAATAAATACTCTCTATTGAGCTCGCAAGGGTCGCATTGAACTGCTCATCACTTTGATCGTGATGTAAATTTTCGGTGAGGGCTCTGGAGAAACTAGCGATAAGGCCTTCGTTACGTGCCAATAATTCAACTGCGTGCTCTTGGCTATAACCCCCTGAGAGAGCGACAACGCGGAGCACTCTGGGATGTCGCACGATGTCGGCGTAGAAATTCGCTTCCTCTGGAAGGGTTAATTTGAGCATGACATTTTGGTTGCTCTCTAGCGAGTCAAGTCCCGCCATCAGTGCGCTCTTGAGAATCTCCTCTATGTAGCGCTTCTCGTTGCTCTTGATATCGACCTCAGGCTCAATGATCGGCACTAAGTCTGAGTCCAAAACTTCATCAGCGATCTCAAACTGCTGGTCGACGCAGGAACTTATGCCAGCAAAATCTGGCTCATAAATGACCGATCGCTCCTTGGTTCCAAATATTCCAAACCGCCTAGCTTTCTCTAGCCTTGAGGCTAATTCGGGAATCGGTTTCATCAGTGCCACGCCATGTGCTGTAGGCAGAAGCCCGTTATCAATCTTGAGGAATGGCACGATGTGCTTGCGATTCCACAAATACTCCGCAGAGGGAATCCCTTCAATGAGGCGCTCCATAGTCATTTCAAAGAGGATTGCACCCAAGATTCGCTCACTCGAAAATACAGGACTGGTAATGATTCGTGCCCGCATTTGATGCATAAGTGAGAACATCTCTTCCTGAGATGAATACATCGACTCATCGATCCCATATAGCGCCAGTGCTTTCGGAGTACTACCGCCGCTTTGATCCAGGGCCGCAATAAACCCGGCCCCGTTCTTCATGCGATCGTATTGTTCAACGTTCATGGTGCACTACCTCTCAGAGGAATCTAGAGTGCGAATCTCTTCAAATAATTGGCTTACGCGCTCAGGGTCTACATCTCCAGAACGCCCCTTCTCGCATGCAGCGGCCGCCGTCGCCGATCCGAATTGGAGCGAGTGTCGCCAGTCAATCTGGTCGAGATCGCGTTCCAGACCTTGCTCTTCTGTCTTCAAAATAAATCCTGCGGCAAGTGAATCGCCTGCACCGACGGAGCTCGCCACGACAACATCTACCGTCGGAACCCAGATGGTTTGGTCTTGGTAAGCGAGAGCGCACCCAAGGGATCCGGCGTGCACGATTGCAACTTTCGCCCCTAATTCGCAGATGGTTTGCGCCGCACGCTCTGCACGCGCTCGACCATTGGTGTTATCACCAAGAAATGCACTCTCTGATCCACCACTTATAAGTGCTTCGGCTTCGTCAAGATTTGGAGAGACGATATCTGCTCCATGACGTAGCGCCCATGCCAGAAAGTGAGGTGCGGTGTCGAAGAAGATCAAACTTTCTTTCTCATGAACCACGTCGATGAGCTGTGCAATATTTTCTTCAGTTACACCATGCGGGAAGCTTCCCATGCTTGCCACAATTTCATGAGGTCGAACTTCTTGTTGAAGTTCAGTTAAGTAGGCGTCCCACTCTTCCTGCGCAATGGTTGGTCCTTCTTCATTGACAATCGTGATGGTGGGTGAATTGACCTCTTGGTACATGGTGGCGACCCGGATATTTCCGTGGTAACTCGACGTTCTAAATTCGATCCATTCATCATTAAGGAATCGACAGAACTGATCTCCATCAAGATCTCCAATGAGAACGAGCAATGGCGATCTGCGTTTGAGTGAGTGACCAACTCTGGCAGCATCAATCCCTTTTCCACCAGCGCGAACTTCTGCCGACGGTGCTCGCATGACTGCGCCGCGTTCAAAGTGAGGCATTTGTAAAGTTCGCGAAAAACACGGATTTGGATTGCAGATCAACATAAATCCAATGTATACCCACCACCTGAGAGGCGGTATGACTCAGGGAATAGAGAACAGAGTGTAAGCACTCAACTTGGATCTAGCACGGGGGCGGCGTGCGGAGAATAATGAAATTGCACAAGAAGTTGCGCAGTCTCTAAGGAGTTAAAAATGCGTGCACTGCGATTGATGAATTGGAAATCCGAACCCGAGTTAGTTGAAGTTCCAAAACCAACTCCAGGTCCGGGAGAAGTTGTCATAAGAATCGGTGGAGCGGGCGCTTGTCACTCTGATCTCCATCTGATGCATGATTTTGTTGCTGGGGCTTTGCCGTGGAACCCACCCTTTACATTAGGCCATGAAAATGCTGGTTGGGTCGAGGCGATCGGCGCTGGCGTGACAAGCGTTCACGAAGGTCAGGCGGTCGCGGTCTACGGACCATGGGGCTGCGGGAAGTGTTCTCGTTGCCAACTCGGAATTGAAACGCTCTGCGAGAACCCCACCTCTGCACCAATTCCTGGTGGCGGTGGAGGTCTAGGACTCGATGGCGGTGTTGCCGAATATATGTTGATCCCATCGGAGCGGTTCTTGGTTCCTCTTCCTGAAGGACTCGATCCCTTTATTGCAGCACCTCTCACAGATGCCGGACTTACCCCGTTTCACGCTGTTCGGCGCTCCTGGAGCAAGATGACTCCGGAGGCAACGGTGGTCGTTATCGGAGTGGGTGGACTGGGACATATGGCGGTCCAGATCGTGAAGGCAACCACCGCGGCACGAGTCATTGCTGTAGATCCAAAACCAGCAGCACTCGCACTTGCTACCGAGGTCGGAGCAGATGAAGTTCTAGAACCTGGAGAGAAGACCGCGCAGACTATCCGCGAACATACACATGGCCACGGTGCAGATGTTGTCTTAGATTTTGTCGGATCTGAATCGACTCTCAAATTAGCTCTGGCATCAGCTCGCACCTTGGGCGATGTCACTCTTGTCGGTATCGCTGGAGGATCTGTTCCATTTTCGTTCTTCTCACAAGGTTATGAGGTCAGTTTGCAGACCACCTACTGGGGAAGCAAGCCAGAATTGATCGAAGTTCTTAACCTGGCTAGTCGTGGCTTAATCCACGCCGAACACACTCGCTACTCATTGGCAGACTCTGCTGAGGCGTATGTAGATCTTGCCGCAGGAACTGTTCGCGGTAGAGCGGTGATCGTTCCGTAAGAATTACGCAACTGCGCTTCAATTATTGAGGTTTAAATGCCTTAATAATTGAAGCCGCGGCTCCAGATAATTCTGCAGGGATAATCCAGAGTTTGCTAGCGGTGCCATTGGCAATCACCGGCAATTGCTCTAGGTACTTATATGCCAGGACCTTCTCATCTGGATTGGCAGAGTGAATCGCTTCAAATACCTTTGCGATTGCAGTGGCCTCACCCTCGGCGTTAATCACGCGAGCTTGTGCTTCACCTTCGGCGCGCAGAATGTCGGCTTGGCGATTTCCCTCGGCACGCAAGATCTGACTCTGCTTCTCGCCTTCTGCGGTCAAGATTGCGGCACGCTTATCGCGATCAGCGCGCATCTGCTTCTCCATAGACTCTTGCACGCTTGGAGGTGGCTCGATCGCCTTGATCTCAACTCGGTTAACGCGTACGCCCCACTTGCTAGTTGCCTCATCGAGTACGCCACGCAATATTGCATTGATGTGATCTCGAGAGGTGAGAGCTTTCTCAAGATCCAATCCGCCTACTGAGTTACGTAGAGTAGTTACTACAAGTTGCTCAATACCTTGAATGTAATTTTCGATTTCGTATGTTGCAGATTTTGGATTGGTCACCTGGAAGTAGATGACGGTGTCGATGCTAACAACGAGATTATCTTCGGTAATAACTGGTTGCGGGGGAAAGGAGACAACCTTTTCACGAAGATCGACAAGTGGGCGCAGACGATCGATGCCGGGCACGATGAGGTTGAGTCCTGGCTCTAGGGTCTTGTGGTACTTGCCCAGACGCTCGACGATTCCGGCATTTGCCTGCGGAATGATTCTGATGGAACCGACCGTAATAAGAATGGCGAGAAGAACTATTACGCCAAGTCCGATAAGTAGTGCCATTCATTACTCCTTAGTCGTATTGCTCAAGTCGATCTGAAAAGTAGTTCAGGAAAATTTTCTAGGAGTCGGCGCGCGGAACGACGATCGCTACCGCTCCATCTATTCGCACAACCGTCACGTTCTCTCCAGATGGAATCTCTCCGCTCTCACTTCGCGCTGTCCACGTCTCGTTCTTGAGCTTAATTGTCCCCGAAGAGTCGGTTATTGGCGAGGTCGATGTCGCCTTATGTCCGATGAGAGCAGCAATTCCAGTATCCGATGGAGGCGTCTTTCGGAAGATGTAGCGAACCACTATCGGCTTGAGTCGGAGGCTTAATACCGTGGCGATGGCGAAAACGATCCAAGGCAGAGTGGTATTTGTAGTGAATATTTGGGAAATCGCGGCGAAGAAGGCTCCAATTGCGAAAGAAGCGAAGACCAGACTGAGATTTAGGATCTCCAGTACAGCGCAAACACCAGCAATCGCGAACCAGGTCCAGGTGTGCATTTAGTAGATCCTCTCAGTCATAATAAGGTAGCACCAATCAGAATAGATCGGGAGGTACGCTCTTGGGCATGAGAGAGAAAGACCTGCTCCAAATTTGGAACGGGCAACGCTCCCAAAGAATCAACTCCCAATTAGGGCCCACGATTCTCTTGGCGGTTATTCTCATTCTGGTTGCGACGGGAAAGTTGAATTACAAGTCGCCGCTCGATATCAAGGCATTTGCAATTGGTCTGGTAACGGCCGGGGGAGTCTTCTCCGTAACAGCGATGCTGGCATCGATTCGCGATAGTCGAGCCCTTACTCGCGCAATGCGTGAGGCTAGCGACATCTCTCAGTTGGGATTGAGCGTTGTTAAGAATTCAGGCAATCTCTTCTTTACGGGCTTTCTCTACATTGCTCTGAGCCTCTTCAATTTAACTGTTCTCGCTATCTACCTCTTTAAGAAATAGGAAACTTAAAATAAGAAACCCCCAGGCAAAATCACCTGGGGGTTTCTTAGTACTTATGGTTAGCCGAGAGCTTCGCCTGCAGCTTCCTGCATTGCTGCAGCATGTTCTGCGCCAGACTTAAGTGGCTTCTCTTGTAGCGCAAGTGCAACTAAGAAACCAATTGCGGTTACCGGTGCTGCCGAGATGAAGACAATATGGAAAGCCTCCACGTAGCTGTGCAAGATTGTTGCCTGCAGCTGCGGCGTGAACTTCGCCATTACTGCAGGGTTATTCTTGAGAGCGGATAGAGCTTGAGGAGTAGCACCTGACATAGCAGTCGGGTTCTTTCCAGCCAGCGCTTTGATTCCTGATGATAGATACCCGGTCAACTTGCTTGAGTAGATCGATCCGAAGATCGCCACGCCAAGAGTTCCACCGATAGAACGCCAGAAGGTATTAAGGCTGGTTCCTACACCCATATCTTTAACATCGAGTGAGTTCTGAAGCGCGATCACGATGTTCTGCATCGATGCACCAAGTCCGGCGCCGAGCAAGAACTCAAAGATCGCAATGATCCAGAAATGAGTGGTTTCGGTGAGCGAGACGAGACCCAAGAGGGAACCGGTCATTAAGACCATTCCGATTACAGGGAATCGCTTGTACTTACCGTGCTTGGCAATCCACTTACCTGTTGTGATCGAA
Source organism: Candidatus Nanopelagicaceae bacterium (assembly GCA_036745375.1). Taxonomy (GTDB): domain Bacteria; phylum Actinomycetota; class Actinomycetes; order Nanopelagicales; family Nanopelagicaceae; genus PALSA-747. Next base: position 1,409 of record DAIOGE010000023.1, on the reverse strand, counting down.
GTCGAGATGATTCCAAACATAAGTGGAAGGAGCTTGAGGCCTGAAAGGGTAGCCGAGTTGTGCTTTACCAACTGGAAGTAGAGCGGCAACATAACGATTGCACCAAACATGGCAGCACCCACGAGGAAGGCCAAGAGTGATGTGATGTTGAAGGTGTGGTTACGGAATAGGCGCAGCGGCAAAATTGGTTCTGCGGCTTTTGCTTGGTTGAAGAGGAAGATGCCAAAGAGAACCAGACCTGCAGCAATCCAGAGCAGTGTCTTGGCGGTCAGCCATCCATTTTCTGGAGCGTAGACAGAGATACCCAAGAGCAGTGCTGATACTGCGACGATCAATATGAAGGCGCCGAAGTAATCGATCTTGTGTTCGCGATGAACTTTAGGAATATGAAGAACGGCGGAGGTGATGATCAACGCAATGATTCCGAGTGGAAGGTTGATGTAGAAAATCCAACGCCATCCTGTAACTCCAAGAACCTTCGCATGGTCTGAGAAGAAACCACCCAAAAGTGGGCCAGCAACTGTCGCAAGACCCCACACTGCACCGAAGTAACCTTGGTAACGCCCGCGCTCGCGAGGAGATACAACGTCACCGATGATGACGAAGGTGAGTGACATCAATCCACCAGCACCTAAACCTTGAAGAGCACGGAAGGCGATGAGTTGAGTCATGTTGTGCGCGATACCTGATGCGAAAGAACCGATCAAGAAGGTCACGATGGCAAATTGGAAGACTTGACGGCGACCGTATAGATCGGAGATCTTTCCGTAGAGAGGTGTCGATGCTGTTGAGGTCAGCAGGTATGCAGTGACAACCCATGTGTAGTGGTTAAGACCACCGAGGTCGACAGTGATTGTCTTGAGCGCTGTGGAGACGATTGATTGATCAAGCGCCGCAAGTAGCAAACCAGTCATCAAACCGAACATCACAGTCAAGATCTGCTTGTGAGTCATTTGTGTTGCTTCAGTAGTTTTTTGAGACATGTAATCCCTTATCAAGTATGTGTGCGTCAGTTGAATTATTGAACTTTCAAGCAAATTCTAGCCTTGCGAAACGACATTCGCTCGTTACGCTTGGCAGATGAAGAGCGTCACCGCGGAAAATCTGGTTAAAACGTACCGTAAGGGCGCAGTTCGCGCTCTCGATAACCTCAGTCTGGATGTAGAAGAGGGGACCGTTTTGGGCGTATTAGGCCCAAATGGAGCAGGTAAAACGACGACTGTGCGCGTGCTCTCAACGCTCCTTGAGCCTGATTCAGGCCACGCCACCGTTGCTGGAGTCGATGTCATCAAGAACCCTAAAGCGGTTCGTCAGATCATCGGTCTATCTGGCCAGTATGCGGCGGTCGATGAGACGCTCACCGGTTGGGACAACTTGGTCATGTTCGGTCAGCTCTACCACTTAAGCGC
>DAIOGE010000022.1:7243-13037 GCA_036745375.1 Candidatus Nanopelagicaceae bacterium | reverse complement strand
GCACCGTGTAAGACATTTGCACCTGTACCGTAATTGGCAGCACATCGGTTTTCGCCAATCCGATCGTTCGGGTTCGTACTCTATGACCAGTTTCATCTCCTGAGAGACACTCTTAACCCGATAAGTCTTTAAGTCCGCGGGTCTTTAACTAATTTTGACGTCGAGCGGCACCAGCTGAATTTCCTTTAAATTTTAAGATCCGAATAAAGTAGTAAGCAGCAGTTAAACCCGATAAGTAGCCAATGATAAATACCACATCTATCGTATATGGATGATTGCGAAGTTGCCCAATAAAGGTTCCAGTCGCGATTGTAAGGATATAGAACAATGCTTCTACGAACAAGAATGAAGTAAGTGTTGCAAATCCCCACCATCTGTTTCTTCTATATCCAACTACTCCGCATAGGAACCACAAGAGTGTGAACCCAAGCAATATCGATGCTCTGATTGCAGGTAAGGGATGTGAAGAACTGTAGTAGTAGTGAAAAAAGTAGGGAATTTGCGCCGCGTAATTCAATATGGTGATAGAGACGAGCAATCGAAGTGAGACCGTCTGATTGCTCATAAGTTGAAGTTTAGACCTTATGAAACTCTCCTCACAGTTACGTTCTAACCGCCACCGTGTCATTTCCATCCCAATGTATTCAATGCCATTGATACTGTGTTCGCCCTTTTGAGATTTACCGTTGAATCAGGAAGTAACCGCCTTCTATGAATTAAGGGTGTTGCTTACGTTAATTCGCAATTAGACTCAGTTCCTATTAGGTGGAGGTTTCCAAGAATGCGAAAAATTGTCGTATATGAGTTGATGTCCTTAGACGGCGTCGCAGAGAAGCCTAATAATTTCATCATTGATTGGGATGAGATCATGGACAGTAACCTCGCCAATGTGATTGCAAAACAAGACGCTGTGATCTTGGGTCGCCGAAGTTATGACGAGTGGTCCCGATTCTGGCCCGAAAGCAATATCCAACCGTTTTCGACTTTTATCAACTCCACCGTGAAGTATGTCGCGACATCGTCTGCACTCGAATTCGACTGGTCCAACTCAACCGTGATTGACGGGCTTCTAGTCGACTTTGTTCGAGATATGAAGAATCGATCAGGAGGAGATATCGGGGTACACGCAAGTATCTCCGTAGTGCAGGCACTTCTGCAGGCTGGTCTTGTGGACGAAATTCACCTCGTGATCGCACGTGGGATAGCCGGCTCGGGACGGAGACTCTTTGAGGGATTGCCTTCCATACGGCTGACTCTGATTCAAAGCTTAATTTCTCCCACGGGTTACTTGTTACTCACGTACGAGGTCAACCACTAGCTCTGGTAAGAAATTAACCCCTTTCCTCAGACTCTGAATAAAATTTAGCCACCGCATTAAACACTTCTTTCGGCTCCCAAGTCATATCTGGGTAAGTTGTTCCATGCCTTCCACCTTCGAAGTACTTCACGAGACTCGAGGATGACCGGTCCACGTCGTATTTTGGATTTTCGCTATACGGCTTGAGTGGAAAAATGAATTGATCTATAAAAGTTCCGCTAAATCCGGCGTGGGCGAGCAATTTAAGGTTATCGATCAAGCGTTTAGCCTGGAGTGCCTCATCACGTTCATGAATGACTTTGAGCTTAGGCTTAATAAATCGTCCTATGACAGGAAATTGATGTAGTACGACAGAGGGTTCGTTACCAATTGTTGAGAGCATCCCCGTGACAGGTTCTGTGGTGGTGTTAAAGCCAAATCCTGTGTTGATAACGGGCTTGCCGTACGAAAACAAAGGCATAACTAGATCTATGTATTGGTCCTTGATCTGCTCCGCCCAGTAGTGGTCTACGCCGATAATATCGAAGACACTCCAATCGACTTTTTCCCAAACCAAAGAGCGATACATTATCTGCCCAGCAAATACCTTGCGCACTTCTGCCACAGCATTAATTAGAAAATCATTGAGCGGCTTATTGTGTCTACCTTCCGCGATACCGCCCTTACTCAGGTTCTTTGCTCTAGACATAAAGGTCTTACCCTCGATTATGCCTTGCATGAAGAGAGTGAACTCAGAACCAACACTAAATACCACCTTGCCTGGGTAGCGCTCATGTAAAAGTTGGGCTGCGCTTGCGGCTTCTAAAATGTAATTGAGGGTAGCCTCTGGCGATTTGTTATTCCAATCTGCCGGATTAAGCCAAGCATCAATCCCTTGGCTTAGGGCCCCCTCAGCAGTCAGAACTACTCTGTCGATGTTCTTTCCGCTAATACCGACAGCGTTGCAGTGCAAGTCCTGCTTTATAATTTCCAATTCTCTGAGGACGGTGACCGGGTTGTAGTCAGGACGCCAGTTGACACCCATTTCTGTGCCGACGTCATAATTAACACCCTTTACTATCATAAGTTTAATTTACCCTTAAAATAATGTGACATTGTTTCATCCCACGAGGCGCACGTTTCTTGCTCGAGCGGCGCTACTTCTACTAATTTCTAGTCTTTCTTAGATTGTTTCCAGGTGATCTTTTTTCCTTTAACGGTGAACTTTGAGAAAGGTGGAACTCCATCTTTTGCTTCTTGAAATCGCATTTTCTGCTCTTCTTGCTCAATGATTCGGTGCTCGCTACCAGGTTTAAGAATTACATCCAAAAGATTCATCCCCGCACTCGAGCTTCCGGGCCGCTTCTTACCAGTCCATTTAGAGCGTAACAATTGAATTACCCCTAGAACAATAATCACAATAACTAAGCCTGGGAGACTCAAAGCGAAAAAGATTGCCATCTATTCAGCGTAGCAAGGGCGAATGCCGTCTCCCAGTGCCCAGTTTCATTCCACTTGGGGCACTTTAACAGCCGATTTACTGGCCATGCACCGCACCACTAAATATTCCTCTTTCGATCGCCTGTTGAGATAGCAGGTACACCCCAAGAATTGGGATCAACATTAAGACCCCCACTATCGCAGTTCCACTTCCATACAAAAGTTCAAGTCCCATAGGTAGCGTGTAATGGCGTGGATCGTTGAGCAGGACCTTAGGCAATTGATAGCTATTCCAAAGGTTTAGGAACGAGAAGAAAATTACAACAGACCACAGTGAGCGCGAAAGCGGAATTCCAAGATGCCAGAAGAGCCCCCAATCACCCAATCCATCAATGCGCCCCATGCCTATTAAGTCTCCAGGCATTGCAGATACGAAATATAGATACGAGAGGAATGTGCCGAAGGGGTAGTAGGAACTGGCAATTATCAGTCCCCAAATGTTGTCAGTTAAATGAATCTTGTCCACCAGCACATAAAGCGGAAGAGCCATGGCGGTTATAGGAATCAACATAGTTACAAGTGTTATGAAAAGTAAGAATTTGCGAAACGGTATTTGCAGGATTGCCAAAACAAATCCGGCTGTAACGCTACTGATCACTGATATTGCAAGTGCAGTCAAGGAAAACAGGAGCGAATTCTTTAGCCAAGCAAGCACAATTCCATTTTGATTCATAAAGACAAATCTGGTGCTAAGTACGTATTGAGGTCCCGCTTGTCTGATCAACCATATAAAAGGTAGCAACACCAAAATTGTAAGTGCCCACAGCGTCAGGTTAATTAGTATGGAATTGCGCCTATCGATTCGATTACTCATTAATAAGCACTTCGCTTTAGGAAGTCGGTTTTGCGGATAAAGATGATGGCGATGATAACGCTGGGAATCAGCATATCGAGCGAGAGTGCCGTCCCGGCAGCAAAGTCACCCGCCTGAAATGCGTAGCTATACGCCACTTGATTAAGAGACCACCAGTTTGAAGGTAATCCAATTTTCGTTAGTAGTGCCGGTTCGCTATAGATTTGAATCGCAGAAGCAGTCAACAAAATGCCCATGTACCCGATATATCTACTGATCATCGGAATTTTTATTTTGGTTGCCAACTCCCATCGATTACAACCGTCTACCCGAGCTGCCTCTAAAATTTCATGTGGGATAGATCGAAGCGAACCATATTGAATTACGACCCAACTTCCTGCGCCGGAAGAGAATGCAACTCCGGCAATAATCCAAGCTTCATTATTTAGGTTCCAGTTCACATGATTGCCGATGAAAAACATCCAAATAAATACCGAGATTCCGCCGGAGACAATTCCTGGTAATAAAAAAACCAACCTCATGAATGTATTTCCTGGAACATGCGTTGAGTCCAGCAATAGTGAAAGTGCTAAGACTGAGACAATTGTGATGGGTACATATACAACCAATAGAAAAATAGAGTGGCCCAAATCTGGGATCACTCTAAAATCTCCAAGAATCTTATAAATAGTGCTGAAGCTACCGTTCAAATTTTTCCATGATGGCTTGGATACTTCATCAATTGCATATATAAGAGGGATAAATCCGCAAAACAACATCAATGCAAGATATGGAGAGATCATCAACAGGGGCGCTGCACGATATTTCTTCTTAAACGCCATATGAAGAATCCTATACGATTTATCCTTAAGAATTAGTGCAAAGCCTTATCTGGCTCCGTCCAATTTAAAGATGTAAACAGAATCTCTAATCCTGCACGAGTTGGACTCGCACAGAAGAGCCCCACTCTCCAAGTACGCGTTGGGTCTAATGGAGCTAGCCGGACCAATCGCCAATCATCATCACATTTGGCTCTAATTGTGAGTGCGTCACCGGTGCGCGAGAATCTTATGGAGACCTCTTTATTCATCCACTCTGGAACCGGCGCCACAGACCAGTCTGAGTTCTTGATAGTTACTACAGCTCCTAATTGTGGAAAGCCATCTGCAAACTCGACTCCGGCCTTAATCCAGTTCTCGTCATCGCTGTATGCAATTAAACCGGCCTGATCGAATTGCTGTGTGTAGTTGAGCTTCCACGTGAGTTCGAGAGCGGAATCTTCCGGAAAAGGGTTGAGCAAGGCATGTCCATTTGAATGAGTGAATCCATAAGAAGTCTTCTGCCAAAAGTCAGATTGCTCCTTGGCCAATACGGATAGACCTTCATCCGTCAGATTCGCGTGTAGCGGAGGATTCAGCCATTCACCGGAATTGAATTCATTCATAAGTGGATCCTATTGAGCGGTCGTCATCTGGATTCCAATATTTATGGTTAGGTTTAGCCGTGACTTTTGCCGAGCAGACTCAGAAGAGCCGATTGCCTGCGGGCCTTTATGCAATTGGACTCGGTGGGGTCGCCATTGGTCTAACAGAGTTTGCTATCGCTGGTCTGTTGCCAATCGTGGCCCATGATTTTCATGTTTCCACCGCGAAGTCAGGTGTTCTTGTCTCTGGGTATGCAGCAGCGGTAGCGGTTGGTGGAGTATTCCTCACCGGATTGTTGACAAAACTTGATCGCAAGAAGACATTGATTGGTGTGATGTTCTTCTTTGTTCTGGGAAACCTGCTGTCTGCGCTCGCTCATTCATTCGCATTGATGCTCTTGGGGCGTTGTATCTCTGCCCTCTGTCACGGAGCATTCTTCGGCATTGGCGCAGTTGTGGCAGTTAACTTGGTTTCGCGAGAACGTAGAAGTACCGCGATATCGATTATGTTCGGCGGAATCACCGTTGCAAATGTATTGGGTGTCCCTTTTGGAGCGTGGATTGGGCAGCGGTATGGATGGCGTGCTGCTTTGATGTCGATTGTTGTGATCGGGCTCTGTGCCCTTGTCGGCTTGACTTGGTTCCTACCGAACAAACTGGGGCACGGCGATTCCTCGCACAAGATCCCACTTAAAACCGAGCTCCTTGTATTTCGCAATAAGCAGGTCTGGCTATCACTTGCGATGACAGTCTTTGGCTTTGGGGGAATGTTTGGCGCTTA
>DAIOGE010000022.1:5073-7143 GCA_036745375.1 Candidatus Nanopelagicaceae bacterium | reverse complement strand
ATGGGTGCACTTGGCTTTGCGCAGTCAGCAGCCTTACAAATGCGTGTGATGCACTATGCGGGAGAGGCTCCAGCGATCGCATCAGGAGCCAACATCACGTCATTTAATTTAGGAAATGCTCTCGGAGCTTGGCTGGGTGGATGGCTCATCTCGTTAAATCTCGGGTATTCATCTCCCCTGTGGGGCGGCGGAATAATTACCGGGATTGCTCTTCTAGCCTTTGGGTTGTCGTTCATTACTGGACGACATCACAATTCGTGGTTGGAATAACAATAAATAGAGCAGTTATCACTTCTTTATTTAGCGAGCTCCCATAGGTGTCCATCGGGATCTGCAAATAATAAAGTTCGAATTCCCCATGGACGATCCATAGGACCATTTATTAATGGAACACCCAATTCGGCAAGGCGTACGGCCTGAGCATCAACGTCATCAACTTGGATGGTGAATTGAGATCGAGCTCCGCTCTCCTGTGGCGCGACGGGAGCTGGAGCAATCAAACCGGGAGCTTCGGTATCAGCCAAGAGGTTGATCATGGTTTCTCCGAATTTAAAGACGACTGAGTTTTCATCTTCGAAGATTGGATTCTTTTCAAAAACCCGCTCATAGAACGATTTAGCTACATCTTTATCCGCTACAAAGAGTGTGGTGGCGAAAATTTGGTTGGCAAAGCTCATGCACCTAGCCTAATTAATGGGGGAGTGAAAGCAACGATAAGTACTTTATAGTTCAGTATGACCTCAGCCTCGACCCCTCGATCAAAGTTTCTCGCACTCAATATCTCTGTGTCCCAAGACGGGTTTATGGCTGGGCCTAATCAATCTGAAGAGAATCCACTTGGCGAAAATGGAACCAAGCTTCATGAGTGGGTCTTTAAAACTCAGGCTTTTAGAGAGTGGATCGGACTTCCCGGTGGTGAAACTGGGCTCGACAATGATTATGCCGCTAGGGGATTCGAGAATATTGGCGCCACAATCATGGGTCGGAATATGTTTGCACCAAGTAGAGGTGGCTGGACTGAAGATGGTTGGCAAGGTTGGTGGGGCCCCGAACCTAAATTTCAACATCCTGTCTTTATCCTGACTCATTTTGCGCGGCCTGCGCTTGATATGGGAAATGGAACAGTCTTTCACTTTGTGACTGATGGAATTGAGGCAGCCGTTGATCTAGCGGCAAATGCCGCGCAAGGAAAAGTTGTTCGAGTTGGTGGTGGAGCACACGTTCTACATCAATTCCTCGAGGCGGGATTGCTCGATGAGATTCACACCGTTGTAGCCCCCGTAGAACTTGGTTCCGGTGAGCTTCTCTTTTCAAATCCGCGGGAGCAACTCAAGAATTACGAGGCACAAGAGCCAATTATTTCGGGCGAAGTAAAGCATCAGACGTATAAGAGGCGTTAGAACCCCGATTATTCAGTTGCCTTGAAATTCCAGTTATTATCAACTCCATGGATGGATCTTCGTTGCTCCAAAGAATTCGTGATGGGGTAATCGGTGACGATCAGGTTATGCATGGTCCGTATGGAGCCCGTCGCGTAACTTATGCAGATTACACAGCTAGCGGAAGATCACTTGCCTTTATCGAAGATTTCATTCGCGATGAGGTAATGCCGCGTTACGCAAATACTCATACGGAGTCGAGCGGTACTGGATTGCAAACATCTAGATTCCGCGAAGATGCCAGAAATATTATTCGCAAGTCTGTGGGCGCTACCGAGGATGACGCGGTTATCTTTGCTGGATCTGGCAGTACCGGTGCAATCGATAAATTGATAGGAATACTTAATATTCGCATTCCGGCTGACTTGGATAAGACCTGGAAGTTATCTGATCAGATTCCGATCGATCAACGACCCGTTGTCTTCATTGGGCCTTATGAACATCACAGTAATGAGGTCTCGTGGCGCGAAACGATCGCTCATGTTGTGACGATTTCAGAAGATGCCGATGGCCATATTGATATCGAAGATCTCAAGCGAGCTTTGGTTGCACACAGTAACCACCCCTTGAAGATTGGATCGTTCTCCGCGGCTAGTAACGTCACCGGCATCATCTCGGAGACCGATGAGAT
>DAIOGE010000022.1:1833-4973 GCA_036745375.1 Candidatus Nanopelagicaceae bacterium | reverse complement strand
GAGCGCTTATCTATCGTCTCATTTGTCGTTAAAGGCCCAAGTGGCAAGTACCTTCATCACAATTTTGTAGTTGCCCTGCTTAACGACCTCTTCGGGATTCAATCACGTGGTGGTTGTTCGTGCGCAGGACCTTACGGGCATCGCCTTTTAGGAATTGATTTAGAGACCAGTTATGAGTTCGAGGCACAAATCGGCGGAGGATGTGAAGGAATCAAGCCGGGCTGGGTGCGCGTTAACTTCAACTACTTCCTCTCTGATGCCGTTGCCGATCACATCATTGAGAGCGTTCGATTCATAGCAAGAAGCGGACATCTCTTTCTGAGTGATTACCTCTTTGATCCCGCATCGGGGATGTGGCGACATAAGGCTGGCCCTGTTGAACCACCGCTGCGATTGACAGATATTTCGTATTCTGCCGATGGAGAGATGCGCTATCCGATTCGGGAAGATCGCGCACCAGAGAGTGCACTCAAGGATTATCTAAGCGTGGCGATGGCACTAGCTTCCAAAAAAATTGCCGCTACAACTCCAGATGAAGCTGAACTGATTGAACTCGTGGGAGCGAGATTCGAAGGCTTGCGCTGGTTTGAATTACCTACAGATTCTCTCAAAATTTAATTCCCGAACCTCTAGGTTGCTAAGGTAATCCCGTGACCAATAGCGAATTAAAAGTAGATCCAGCCACCTCAATGCTCTTGCTGATGGATTTCCAAAATGGAATTTTGGCTAACTATCCAGATGTTGCTCCATATTTGCTTGCAAAGGCGCTTGATGTCTTAACACTCGCTCGCGAGCAAGGTATTAGTGTTGGGTTTGTCCGCGTGGCATTCGAAGATTCAGATTACGAATCAGTTCCACCCACTAATAAGACCTTCTCTACTTTTGCAGCAGCACGTCGCTTTCCCGCTGCAGCACCTGAAAGTCAAGTTGCTACCGCTATAGCTCCTATTGAAGGTGAAAAGACATATCGCAAAATTAGAGTCGGAGCTATGTCAACAACCGATCTCGAGTCCGACTTAAAAGCAAAGGGAATCAAGACGTTAATTTTGGCTGGCATTGCAACCGGTGGCGTTGTCTTATCAACTGTAAGAGATGCTGCGGATAAGGATTATCGAATTATCGTTTTGAAAGATGCTTGCACCGATGCAGACCCTCAGATACATGAGGTGTTGGTGGAGAAACTCTTTCCGCGTCAGGCGACTGTCGTCACAGTTGAGGAATTTATTGCAGCGCAACAGAATTAGTTTTAGTTGTATTTGCAAATTAACCTGCAAAAAATAGACAGTGATTCCAGATTTTTTGCCACAATAAATTTTGGTCTGAGCGTGACTAATAAATTTCTATTTCTATTTTAAGGGAACTCTAAACTTTTAGAGCGCGACAAACTGCATACTAGTTTGTCATTACTTATAGGAGGACAATTAGGCGATTAAGCCAGATCCTTGCTGGAAGCACACTGCTGTGTAAAAGGGGGGAATACGCAACTGGGTAAAGTCAGCAGAACCACATACGTGCTCTCGTTGCTCGTTGTCTTTTTTCTGCCGCCTGCCCTCTTTGCTGGTCTTGGTGTTCAGCTGCATACAGTAACAACTGGAAGTATGCGCCCTGCAATTCAACCTGGTGCTGTAGTCCTCACCAGATTAGTTAAGGCCGAAGATATTAAAAAGGGCCATGTAATTCTCTACTTCGATACTCAGACCGATAATCCAGTTTCGCACCGAGTGATTGCAGTAAATCACTTGGGTAATCAAGTCAGCATCACAACCAAAGGTGATGCGAACGCCAAGGCAGACCCCACAATTTTGGAGCCGAACTCTGTACCAATAGCGACGGTGATCGGTGTCCTACCCGGAGTCGGATTTATCGTCTCGGCCCTGCATTCAACCCCAGCGAAAGTTGGTTTGGGTTTCTTGCTTGCCATATTGATAGCTCTCTCTTTCTTCTATGAACGACATAGAAAGGCTCTGCACCAAGCGCACATCGAGATTTCTGATGAAGAGGTCGCTGAAATCGAGCCGGAGTTTCCTGTTGAGAGTCAGGTTGAGGTTGTTGAAAATCAGGTTGAGGTTGACGAGGAAGATCTTCAGATTGAAATGGAGCCAACCCCACCCGATCTCATTGAGGAAGAAGTTCTAGTTGAGGACGAGAGTGAATTGAGCGAAGAGCCTCAACCTATTGAACTCTCCGAACCTGCTGAAATTTTTGAGGAAGAGAACTCCGAAGAGGAAGTTGTATCGGTTGAAGTGCAACCAGTTGTGCAGGAAGAGTTCTGGATCAGCGAGCTAACAAGTTCCGAGACAGAGATCAGCCATCAACTCAATGAAGTTTTACTAGCTCAAAGAGATCTTGACTTGGAACTAACTCGGCTGGAGGCGCAATTCCATGAAGAGATCTCTCCCTTTGTCGAAGTAGCAGAGATCCAAAAGAAGAAGCACAAGGACGCTAAGAACAAGGACGATAAGAAAAAGAAGAAGAATAAAAAGAAGAAAGAAGCAAAGTAAACAAAGGAAAAGAAAAAAAGTAAGAAAAAGGAGTATGAGGAAGCAAGGAAAGGCGAATGAGACTCATCCAGAGATCTCTCCCGCAGCATCCCCTAAAAGAATCAGGTCAAAAATATGAAATCATATAAATTTATTCATAGCGTGGCGGCGGCAATTCACACCACTACCGCTGCCCTAGTTGGCGTTGGCGTAGCGGGAGTTCTAGGACTTGCCTACCTCACCTCGCCAGTTAGCGCTAGCTTGAATGCTTCGGCATTTAACACATCTCCGCAATCCATTAACTCCGGAACTCTGTCGCTTACGCTGGCTACAGATGGCACGAGCAGTGGTTTCAACACAACTATTTCGAGCATGGTGCCTGGCGATACCCAGTATCGCTTTGTGAATTACACCCAAGCAGCAAGTAACTCGGTTGCTCTCAATCCAACGCTCCAGATTACGGATGGCGCATCCACGCTCTTAACAGCTGATTCTGTTCGAGGACTGGCTGTGACGATCAACAACTGCTCCGTAAACTGGACATACACACTGGGAGTTAGTGCCGCGCCAACCTGTAGTGGAACACAGACCGCTGTGCTTGCCTCCACTCCACTCGCAACCCTTAAGACGGCCACTGCGCTTGGGGCAGGTTTCCAACTT
>DAIOGE010000022.1:0-1733 GCA_036745375.1 Candidatus Nanopelagicaceae bacterium | reverse complement strand
TGACGGTTACAAGCGGAACAACCTTCACAACTACCAGCACTGGTACCGGAGCTTCGACTGGTACGACGGCCACTTTGCCGTCAGTCCAGAATCTAACTTCAACTGTCACGTGGACAGTGAATGAAGCTCAACGCGCTGCAACTTCGACTAACGGATAATCTGGGTTTGCAGATTCTCTGAAGAGTTGAACTCATGAAGCGCAAGATAGCGTTTGCACTACTAGCGGCGATCGCGCCGCTAGTAGTGCTGCCTATCTCTGAAGCTTTTGCCTCGCTCAATTCTTTAAGTTTCAATTCATCGGTACAGAGCATCGGGACTGCCAAGTGGTTGATCTGCGCCGGAGCTAATTCAGGAACAGCCTGTACTGGTTCCGCCGCGGGACCATTTACGACCTCAAGCGCCTGTGCCGCAAATCAAACTAAGACAGAGTCTTCTCTAACGGGAGGCAACGTCATTACGTTGAATAACACAACAGGTCTGAAAGCGGGGATGGATGTTTCTGGAACTGGCATAGCCAGCCCCGGCATAAACTGGGTTGCATCAATTGCTGGCTCCACCGTGACGTTGGGTATCGGAGGTAGTACACAGTCAGTCGGAGCCACCATCACCTTTGCTACATGCACTGGTCAGGCGACCTATTTAAGTTTGAATAACACGGGTACTGCGGGAATTTCACAGGTCAATTTGATAGATACAGTTACGGTGACTGGTGCGGCTACTATGAAATTGCAATCCTGTAATACGGGCGGCGCTGGAACCACAAACTTAGCGTGGGACGAGACCAACAATTTATGTGTTGGCCAGGTCAACACCATTGCCTCAATAACCCAGGCCACCTCACCATTAACGACCACCGCATATTCGATGGTCATTGCAGCAGGTGGAACCGCCCGTTTGCGAGCTCTATCGAGTCAGAACGGTAAGTCGATCACAGTCTCTGTGTCGGTTAATAATTCGAATTTAACCGTTACGAGCCGAAATGGGTAAGTCAAAGTTATAGTTGCCCTATGACCTTCGACTCCGCAGAATATTGGCGCAAGAGATATGAATCAGGTGGAAACAGCGGAGCCGGTTCATACGGAGCCTTGGCGGACTTTAAAGCCCAAGCGCTAAATGGCTTTGTCGAGCGTCATGGGATTTCGACAGCGATCGAATATGGCAGTGGAGACGGCAATCAATTGAGTCTTCTCACAATACCCAAATACATTGGCCTGGATGTATCAGCAAAGGCGATTGAGAGCATTCGCGAACGTTATGCCGGAGATTCTTCCAAGACCTTCTTTGAATATAACCCTGACAATTTCAGCCCCGATGCCTCTTTACTCTCGGAGATCGCGCTGAGTATGGATGTCATCCTGCACCTCACAGAAGATTTTCGTTATGAGAGTTACATGCGCAATTTGATCGCCTCTGCTACAAAATTCGTGGGAATTTTTAATACCGCGACAGAACAGCAGTTAGAGAAAATGGCCCAACACAATCGTTTTCGAGATCACCGAATCTGGTTGAAAAATAACGCACCACAATGGGTAGAGAGCGAAGTTCACCTAACTCCTGCAGAGCTCGGCTACCCTGAGGCGACCGGCTTCTACTTTTACGCTTTGTCGTAGAGATATGAGCGATCCCCATTAGTCTCTTAGCTCCAGAAGTTCTCAGAGACCTAAAGGCGATATTGATTTTTGATTTTTAGCGTAATCTAGTGATCGAATCCAATTCGGTAGAGCAGAACGGAA
>DAIOGE010000021.1:10052-13647 GCA_036745375.1 Candidatus Nanopelagicaceae bacterium | reverse complement strand
AGCATAATTCCGCACTCCCAGACATCCTCGATGAAATAGTCATGGCGAGCACTCTTGTTCTGCGCAATTAACTTGCGACCAATTTCCTTAACCATTTCATCACCTGCCTCTCGAAGTTGTAAAGATCGCCCTGACGTATTTGTGGTCAGGAGTAAGAAACTCAATGCCGATCTAATGGCTAATCGTATCGCGGGAGGTTACTACTTCGCTGATGCATATCGGTAAGCGGAAGACCAACCATAAGTCGGGTGCATCGATTGGTCGGGAGTACTGAGAGATTAGAAGAAAGGAGCGGTCGCAAGTACCAAATAATTGAAACGCGTCAAAGAGTTATAAAAATTCTTAAGCCTGCCAAGAATCTACCCACGTTGATCAAGCGACAATTAGTTTGAAGGTTAGGAGCATGGTTCGAAGGCTACGAGCATAGTTTGAAAGCCAGCAGCTCTTCTCTCACCTACTTTTTCAGGTTATTACTCTTCCCTGAATCGAGGGCAACTAGACCAGCGAGAATCGATATAGCTTGTGCGATCTCGCCATTTTCAGAGACTTTCAAATCTGGAGTAATGCCAACCTGATCTATCGCACGCCCCGAAGGCAGATGATATTGGCCGACGGTTATCTCTAGTTGGGAGCCATCGCTGAGCGAACTGATCTCTTGGACCGCTCCTTTGCCGTAACTTCGATCTCCAATGATTACGGCACGATTCCGATCTTGGAGCGCTCCAGCAATAACTTCTGCTGAACTCGCCGTGGCTCCATTTATAAGGACAACCATCGGTGCGGTATCGGGAGAAGAATTAGTTGAACTCATTACCTGAGGAACTCCATCCTTACGCGTGTATGAGACAACAACTCCTGGGCTCAGAAATTGCGAAGCTAACGCAACCGCTTCACTCAAAACTCCCCCTGGATTATCACGGAGATCCAAAATTATTGCGCGACTATGAGGATATCTCGCGAGGGCAGTTGCAACATCGTCAGATGAGTGAAGCGATATGGCAGAGACTTGAATATACAAAGTTTTAGGCGCAACCTGTGAAGCCAGCACATCACCCGTCAAGACTGCGGCTCGCTTTACCTTCACATTGATCTCTGAGCTGTTTCGCCGTAGATCAAGGGCAACAGTTGTATTAGGACTCCCTCTCAGCGCCGCGATCGCATCGGCAACAGTTGCTGAGGAGACATCCGTTCCATCTACAGAAATCAATTGATCTGAAACTTTAATTCCAGCCAATGCTGCAGGAGATTTAGGTTGCACGCTAGAAATCTCTAACTGATTAGCAGGGGTGCGACGTAGCCAGATTCCGATTCCCGAATATCTTCCCTCGAGTGTTGCATCGAAAGCGCTCGCAGTAGTAGGTGGAAAATAGTTTGACCAACGATCTTTAGTTGCTTTAAGAACAGCTTCGATCGCCGCACGCTGCAGGAGAATCTCTGTCGGAGAGTGAGGATCTCCGCTCGAGATTCGCTTAATAGCTTGATCTACAAGTGAAGGCGGGTGCTGGTTCTCGCTGACAAGATATCCGATTGCATATGCCGAGCTGGAGAAGATAAGCAATAGGCTTAGCAATAAGGAGAGCCGAACCATTGAAACCTTCCCAAGATAAGGTCCGGGAATTACTTTTGAGAATTTTTGCTTTTGCTGCGTCTCAAAATCAGATCGACTCATGCCATTCGCGGAGCCACTTTGAGCATCTCCGCCCTGATCATTTATAGACATAGTCGAGTACTTTTAAAAACTAGACTTTGAGGTATTTACGCAGCGTGAGTATTGAAGCTATGGCCGAGACTAAAAGTCCCACAGTTAACAATCCCGCTGAGGCGACCCAAACATCTGTCCAGCGGAAGAAGCGAGTGAATGAGAGCAATGGGGCAACTTTGGTATCTACCAATGCCTTAAATCCAGCGAGCAGCCCCGTTGAAACCGCCCATCCCAAGAGCGCGGAGAAGAGACCTTCTAGGAGGAATGGCAGCTGAATTGAGAACGATGAAGCACCGACCAACTTCATAACGCCAGTTTCCCGACGACGGCTAAAGGCGGCCAGACGCAGCGTATTGCTGATCAATAGCGCGGCAGTCAAGACACTCACGATTCCAATGAGTAGAGCTCCATCGCGGAGCACTCCGAGTAATTTGAAGAATTTATCGAGAATTTGTCTCTGATCTTGAACAGTGTCCACACCAGGTCGACCAGCAAATGCACTCTGAATAACATTGAACTGCGTCGGATCCTTCAATTTAACGCGAAAACTCTCAGGCAGTTGATCTGGGGTTACATTCTGCGCAATCGCAGAGCCTTTAAATTGCTCTTGGAAATGTTGGTAAGCCTCAGCCTGTGATTCGTAGTAAACGGTTTGCACTACTGGCAAGGATTTTAAATCACTTTGAATCGCGTTTCGTTGTGCCGCGGTAACTGGTCCTCCAGAACAAGATGGCGATTGAGATAGAGAGCCGCAGAGGAATACTGAGACCTCAATCTTGTCGTACCAGTAATCCTTCATAACTCGAACTTGGGAATTGGCGAGGAAACCCACTCCGAGCAAGGTGAGTGAAATAGCAACCGTGATTATTACGGCGAAGGTCATGGTGAGATTTCGGCGCAGTCCAATTCGGACCTCACTAAATACAAATCCTGCGCGCATCTCTGCCTCTCCCCCGTTTCGAAGTAACTCGATTACAAGTTACTTGCCTTCTGTATTGCACCTTCTGTATTGCACCTTCAAAAAAATTAAAGTTGATGCTCCCGCTCAAATCAACCGGTATACCCATAGACGCCACGAACCTGATCTCTAATAACGTGACCACCCTCGAGTTCGATAACCCGCTTGCGCATCTGATCGACAATACCCGCATCATGGGTCGCCATAACGACGGTCGTACCGTCTCGATTAATTCGATCTAACAACTTCATAATTCCCACACTTGTAGCGGGATCGAGATTTCCCGTGGGCTCATCTGCAATAAGAATCATCGGACGGCTTACATATGCTCTCGCGATCGCTACGCGTTGCTGCTCTCCACCAGAGAGCTCACTTGGCTTTCGATCGCCCTTCTCTTCCAGCCCCACCATCTCTAGGACTTCGGGGACTTCTCGGTTGATCTCCTTTTGGGAGTAACCAAGGACGTGGAGAGTGAACGCGACATTCTCGCTGACGGTCTTATTTGGCAGGAGGCGAAAATCCTGGAAAACGGTGCCGACTTGGCGGCGTAACTCGGGAACCTTATGGTCGGCGAGGGTGCCCAACTCCTTGCCGGCAACGATGATGCTCCCGCTGGTGGGTTGCTCCTCTCGGAGGACTAGACGCAGGAAGGTGGATTTACCCGAGCCTGAGAGCCCTACAAGGAATACGAACTCACCCTTGGTGATCTCTAGATCGACGCGATCGAGGGCCGCTCGCTCCTGCTTAGGATAAATCTTGGTGACATTCTCAAATTTGATCACGAAAGACTCCTGGAAGCTGGGCGACGGGGCAAAGTTACTGCAACAGTTTAGTTTGAGAGCAGGTTGAAGTCGGGGAGATTGGGCTTCAATTGCCTGTGAAAAAGTACATAAACAGGGCAATTCGGTAAGTCTGGGTCGCGCGGAGGGCGAGAG
>DAIOGE010000021.1:7697-9952 GCA_036745375.1 Candidatus Nanopelagicaceae bacterium | reverse complement strand
CTTACCTGGTTGTTCTAGGCGTGCTCTTTATTCCCACTCATTCTCCAGCGAATCCCAGCCTCGATAAATCCATCAAGATCGCCATCTAGAACAGCTGCCGGATTTCCGACCTCGTAGTCAGTACGGAGATCTTTCACCATTTGATAGGGAGCTAGAACATACGAGCGCATCTGATTGCCCCACGATCCCGAGTTATCGCCTTTGAGGGCGTCGATTCGGGCCCGCTCCTCTTGGCGACGTCGCTCCAGAAGTTTGGATTGCAGGACGGCCATCGCCGTCGCCTTATTCTGAATCTGCGAGCGCTCGTTCTGGCACGAAACAACGATGCCAGTTGGAATGTGAGTGATCCGAACCGCGGAGTCGGTTGTATTCACGCCTTGACCACCTGGACCGGAGGAGCGATAGACGTCGACGCGAATCTCTTTCTCATCAATATCAATGTGATCGGATTGTTCAACAACGGGCACAACTTCTACGCCGGCAAAGGAGGTATGACGTCGGCTCTGTGAATCAAAGGGCGAGATTCGAACCAGCCTGTGCGTACCTTGCTCCACAGAGAGTTTTCCGTATGCATAGGGTGCGCTCACTCGGAAGGTGGTGGATTTAATTCCAGCCTCTTCTGCATAAGAGGTTTCAAGAACATCGACCTTGTAAGAATTGCGCTCGCAGTAGCGGAGATACATTCGACTGAGCATCTCAGCCCAATCAGCAGCTTCAACGCCACCAGCCTCCGAACGTATCGTCATCAAAGCATCTCGTTCATCGTACTGACCACTCAAGAGAGTTTGAACTTCAAGTTCACCAATTGCGCGAGTCACATCATCAAGTTCTTGACCCGCCTCGGCTAAAGCCTTCTGGTCTTTATCCTCTTCTGCGAGTTCAAGTAGGAGCGGAATATCTTCCAAGCGGCGACGAATCGTTGTGATTCTATTGAGGGTGGATTGCACGCGGGATAATTTGCTCGTAACGACCTGAGCCTTCTCTGGGTCGTTCCATAAGTCCGGGGCGCTTGCCTCCGCCTCGAGCGATAGAGCATCAGCTTGCAATTTAGGTAGATCCAGAACCTTTTCGATGCTTACCAAGGTGGAGTCCAAGGCCTTTACTTCTTGTAAATACTCGCGAGCGGCCATGGGTTAAGAGTAATGGTTCCAAAGAGGTAGTTATTGAAGGGAAAAGAGGTGCTTCTTGAGGGAACAAGTTCCGCTTCTTGAAGGAAATATTTGAAGCAACTTTCAGGGCCGAACTCCCCCAATGATCGAAGTAGCCCCGATAGTTGCGGTGATGGTGGTGCTCTCTCCACCAATTCCTAATGGCAACTTCAGTAAAACTGGTATCTGAGCCGAGAGAGTTCCGCTGACCTCATCATTAGAGCAATTCCATCCCTGAATCGAGATCACCTCGCCTCGGAACTGAGAGACTGCTATCTCTTCTTCAAAAGTTGAAAACGCCTTAGCGCAATCCAGTGGAATCCTAAATTGAGTTCCATCCGCACCTGAACTATCCATTAATACATTGCCCGAGTAATAGCGCGAAAGTGATAACTGATGGGCTGCTTGCGTAATAGCAACTTCGCCAATCTCGATCAATTGGCGCTTGGCCAAAAAATTATCCGAGATATCCACGACGCCAAGTGAAGATACAAGTAGAACGAAAAATAGGGCGAAAACCAATATCGAGAGGCTCCCGGTTTCGTCACGTAGAAGATCTCTTATCGGAAGCCTTTTCATCTCCACGCATCCACGATTTGAGTATCGCTCGCTGAAAACTGGACTGACGGTGCCGAGATAAATCTAAATATCCCAGAGAAGTTTTTATGGAGATGAGTAATGGATGCAGTCACCTTTACTTCGGCGTTTGGCGTTAAACATGGGTAGGCCGAACACTCGATATTGAGGGTGGGAACCTCCGAAATTCCTGAGGGAGCCAAGATTTTGCTCTCGAATAAATTGAGAATCGTCTGCATCCGAGGACTCTCCAGGCTTTCATCATTGCTCGTAATAAAAGCGCGAGCACTTTGTCTGGCTAAATTATGAAGATCGGAGTTGATTATTGAGTTTTGGTGAACTTCATTGAGATAGACCGTCAGCGGAAGTAAAAGTGGAAGTGCCAGCACAACGAATTCGATGACCGCGCTTCCCTCCTGATCGCAGAACGAGCGAAATATTGAATGTGAGATCGACCGCGCGGAAGAACTTGGTCGGGAACTCAATCCAGAACTCAATCCAGAACTTGATCTCGATTGCTTCCTTACTTCA
>DAIOGE010000021.1:4911-7597 GCA_036745375.1 Candidatus Nanopelagicaceae bacterium | reverse complement strand
TGCTTCTTTGGTAGTGCTTCTTTGGTAGTGCTTCTTTGGTAGTGCTTCTTTGGTAGTGCTTCTTTGGTATTGCTTCCATATTTCTGTTGTCAGAATCCGATGCTGTGACCGAGTGCAAAGTAGGAGGGCCAGAGGGCGAAGAGAACTGAGATGGGAAGGATGAGAAAGACGACGGGAATCATGAGGGCAATCTCTGCCTTGCCTGCTGCAACAAGGAGTTGGGAGCGCTCCTCGTTACGAACCTCTTCGACCTGTCGATTGACCACATCTACTAGAGGTGATCCGCGCTCGATGGCGATCATTAGGGAGTCACAGAACCTGCGCACTATGGGAGATTTAATGCGAGTATTCATAAGATCTAGGGCATGCGAAAAGCTCGCTCCCCCGTGAATCTCTGAAACAGTTTCCCGTAGAAGTAGAGCAAACTCTCCTTGCGTTCGACGACTGATGTGTTCCAGGGCGGTCGCGGGACTCAAGTTGCCGGCCAACAAAATTGCAAACAACTCCACAACCTGCGGAAACTCGGATTCAATCTGCTTGCGGGATTTCTTGCTCTCAACTTTGTAGGTCGCATTGCTATATCCCGTTACCAGCTCACTTCGAAACTCTTCCCACATCATGTTTACTGCGATCACAAAGATGGGAGCAATCGCAATAAGGGCCAAGAGAAATCTCACTGGAGTTCACCTCGAAATATCCGTTGGACCTCCTGCACTCGCCCCACACGAGACATCCAGAGATATGCCAGAACTGACAGGACCACGCCTAGGAGCAAAATCAAGTGGCCACTCAGAGTGGAGAAAGCCTGCAAGGTTGATGGCTGCGAGGAGAGTATGACGAGGAGAATCCATGGTGCCGCGGCGGCCACCAATGCAGAATTTTTGATCCATCCCAATTTCGCACGAATCTCACCACGAACCGCAATATCACTCCGGATAAAGTCCCCCAACGTCCTAAGTGTTACTGCGGTATCGCGGCTCCCTGTCCCTCGCGCAAAATCCAGCACCTCACATACCTGATCGGCAACTGGATCACTAAACTCTGATTTGATGTAAATAAAGATCTTCGACATATCCGCCCCGGTAATGAGCTGGCGCCTGCATTCAGAAAAAATGGGGCGGGAAATTTCGGGCCCTCGCGTAGACAAACTGGAGATCGTTTCTGCAATTGAAAGGCCAGAGCGGAGCCCAGAAATCATGTGGTCAAGTAGCTCTGGCCATAGAACAGATAGAGATTGCTGACGACGTTGCAGTTTTCGCTTCAAAATCACCGTGGGTACGGACGCTCCGAGTCCAGCGCACGGAATTGCAAGCAAGTTGGTTCCGAGCAAAGTATGAGCCACCAGAAAACCAATAATCGCCCCCACAAGAATGTGAACGAACTTGGGCTTAGTAGAGAGCTTCATCATGCGCTCCACTGTGGTTCACTAGTTTTGAAGACTCGATACGGATCTCCAAGTCCCACTTCATATCTTCCATCTCGATAAAGAAAGAGAGGTTCGATCTCTGCGCGATCGTTTTCTATTCGCCCAGTGACATGAGCAATCTCTACGATCCGCCGTTCGCCTGTATCTCGCAAAATTGTTGAATGAACGATTAAGTCGATAGTTGCTGCGACAATCGGTGCCACAAATTGATAGGAGATGTTTTCACCGGCGAGTAAGGGCAAGGTCTGTAATTTGGCAATTGCATCACGGGCAGCATTGGCATGAATCGTCGCCATTCCAGGCAGGCCGGAGTTAAGTGCTATCAAAAGATCGAGCGCTTCAGCCTCGCGAATCTCCCCCACCACTAGATGCGATGGCCGCATTCTTAACGCCTCTTTGATTAATTTCCGAAGTGGAATCTCACCCTCCCCCTGCAAATTTGCCTGGCGAGTTTGCAGCGCTATGCAATCAGGAAGTTGTGGCTTGAGCTCGAAGACCTCCTCGATCGTGATGACTCGATTGTGAAAGGGAACAGCGCTTACGAGCGCATTTAAGAGAGTCGTCTTTCCTGCCTGTGTTGATCCACTGACGAGAATGTTGAGCCCTTCTCGCACTGCTTGCGACAAGTACTCTGCTATCTCGGTATTCATGACGCCTAGTTCAACGAGATTGGCTAATGACTTACCGCGAATTAGGTGTTTGCGAATATTTACCGCCCAATGAGTAGCGGTGACATCAGGTATCGCTACATGCAATCGACTTCCATCCGGCAAGCGGGCATCTACAAAAGGGTGGGATAGATCGAGTCGTCTGCCGCCCCACATGAGAAGGCGCTCTACTAAGTCGTGAACATCCTGTTGCTGTAATACCAAGTTAGTGAGCTGACTTACCCCGGCACGAGCAATAAAAATACGATGCGGGGAGTTAATCCAGATCTCTTCGACCGTGGGATCTGCCATCAGAGCAGCCAGGGGGCCAAATTCATTCCTTGTTTCGCCCTTGAGATCACCCTTAATAACGCTCTTGATATCGCCCTTTAAATCGCTCACATGGAGAGCAAACTCCAAGTGGAATTCGATCTACCAACCCTTAAAAGTGACTGGGGATAACTTTCCCCTGTGGAGAGCGCGCCAGGGATTACTATCGTCAGGTGAATACGCGATCTCGCACTCTGGCTCTTCTTGGCTCTCTGGTGAGCGCAACTCTGGTGCTATCGGGATGTGGAGTGCAGTCTGGTGATCAACGACCAGATAACAGCAA
>DAIOGE010000021.1:1535-4811 GCA_036745375.1 Candidatus Nanopelagicaceae bacterium | reverse complement strand
GCGGTCGTCGACATTCGAAGTTCAAAAGTTAATCCACAATGGATTATCTTCACCACAGTTCCATATCTGCCCGTAACAGATAACGCATACGGCTTCGCTACAGTAGTAAACAAGAAGTGGAGCATTGTCGATTTCGGAACTGCTCTCGTTGGATGCGGCAAAGTGCCTGCAAATGTAGAAGGAGAGTTCGGATTTCAATGCCCTTAATGGTGAAGGCTCGTAACTCTGTTGAGCCTAGCCTTTGGGAGTCCGCCCTCATTCGTCGCACATCGCGAGGATCACTTCTTATAACAACCAGTTTGTTATTGGCCGCTTCACTCGGGCTATCTGCTTGTGGTGCGGCTACCTATTCCGAAAACTCTGGGCTACCAAATGTGAAATTGACTCCTGGCGCGATAAATCCTGCGGTAACTCAAGCCAATATTCGTAGCACCATCTGCGTCGTTGGTTGGACGGCAACTGTTCGTCCACCCGTTAATTACACCAATCAACTCAAGTACAACCAGCTTCACTCCGGTTACAACTTAGATGGCGACCTCAACATGAAAGATTACGAAGAGGACCACATCGTCCCTCTTGAGGTCGGCGGTAATCCCAGTAGCCCACTCAATCTCTTTCCCGAACCTCATAACATTAAGTACAGTTCATATGTTAAAGATCAGCTCGAAAATCAGATCCATCTCCTTGTTTGCTCGGGAAAGCTGTCGCTCAATGCGGGGCAGGAAATTTTTCTCACAAATTGGGAGAAGGGATACCGCAAATATATTGGCCCGCTCCCCTAATAAGAGACGAAAAGTTCTTAAATGCAAAAACTATTGGATCTTAAAACCAAAAACTTCGGCAAGCGCTAAGAGGCTTTCGCGGCCATCGTGCCACTCACGCGCATAATCAATACCGGCCTTGGGACGTGGCTTATCTCTTGCGACTCTTCGAATTTCTGATTCGAGCGTATCTGGAGTGATATTGATGATGGGAACTTCGCCCGCCTCTTCAGGTACATAGCTCATAACTAAACGACCAGCAGCGAGTGCTTCTATTGGAAAGACTCCAATTACTCCCAGAAATTGATCAATCACAAGGTCTGCTTGTGCGATCGCGTTAGGCACCTGATCATGAGTGAGGCTCTCCCCCGCAGCTAGGTAACTGTGGTAACTAATCACACCTTCATCGCGAAGGCGCAACAAGACTGGTTCAATGAGATCTGCCGATTTCAGCCAGGATCGGCTTGGCAAAAAGAGCACACGGAGAGGTGCTTGCGGAACTGGATAGATAGGCGATTCCACTGCGACTTTGTGGAATTTTTCAAAATCGATTGTGACAGGTAACCAATGCGCATCTGGAAGATCGAGTAATAAATCCTTTGTGGTGACAAAAATTGGAATCTTCCGCGCTCTAATTTCAGGAAGCAGCGCTTTGTTCGCTGCAGTCCGAGCTCGCAATTGTTCCAACTCTGGACTCTCATTGTGGAAGGGTGAGAAAGAGTTTCGTGCGGCGTGGGCCGCAGTATCTCGGATATCACTACCGTGAAATACAACGCCGATTTTCTTGCCGATCAACTTCATCAACTCGAAATCTTCAAGAATTAAATTTCTGCCATCTTTCTTATTCTGAAGTCGAAAAACTGGTCTGAGCGACTCAAAGAGCACAATCTCTTTTGTAGAGGCAACTACATCGGCAAGTTGTTGGCGCCGCGCAAAGTCAGTCCATTCCTCTCGCGAAAGCGCGTAATCGGTGGTGAACCATTCCTTCGAAGGTTCTCCTGAAATTCTGAGAGATTGCGAGGGCAGGCCGGCCTTGGTTAATGCCTGTGCCCAGAGAGTGGCTTGATTGGCCGAATTGGTAGGCCCAATGAGGAAGCTCGGTCTATACCTGAATGGAGATCCAAAAAAGCTCTTTAACCTACGCTTGAAAGAAAAATAGCGAAGCCTGGTCTCGCGATCGAATCGAACTCGCCACGCCAAATAGATCGCTTTTCTTCGCAAGAAAAAACGTCTTACCGTCTTGAGCGCATTGATGATTCGCTTCATGGCTTAAGTATCTCCTAGGTGGCTATCCCCAAGGAGCAAATTACTAACCCGTGTTATCGAGTCTCCGAATCGAACTCGACGTCGAGCTATATGTCGAGGTTCTTAG
Source organism: Candidatus Nanopelagicaceae bacterium (assembly GCA_036745375.1). Lineage (GTDB taxonomy): Bacteria > Actinomycetota > Actinomycetes > Nanopelagicales > Nanopelagicaceae > PALSA-747. Next base: position 2,678 of record DAIOGE010000021.1, on the reverse strand, counting down.
CCTCTCGCTTCGCGAAGCGACTGGTGCCCATAATCTTTAAGACGTTCATGCGCCTTGCGTAATTGCAATTCAATACTTTTAACCGCTTGATCAAATGCCGCCAGGTCATTAAATGCCTGTCCCTCTCCCCTAACAAATGGACCACTTCCATGAGATGTCAGAGTCACTAGATGGGAGGTCTTCCCAAAACGGGGATTTGATTCGTGGATTATCTCGACCTTGATTCCGTCCAAGACCACACCAAATCGTTGCAGCGTTTGAAGCTTATCTGAAGCGATGGAACGAAAATCTTCTGCTAAAACTGCATTGCGTGTATGAAAGATGATCTCCATGAAAAGAAGTTACTCCCTATCGATAACCCCCACAAGGGGAAGCTCGCCAAAGTTGCTGTCAATTTGCTGCCCATTTGCCTTGAATTTGATCTAAAATTGGAAGGGTCAATTTGCTCGTGTATTTGACGGCTTGCAGGTTAGCCATCAAATTTCGTAATTTGATAATCAATCATCTCATCGCATTGATCAATCAAATCACTTGATTTCGCCCAAAATGACCCAGCCCAACTTTGAACTAATTAAGGTTCTACATGCAGTCGACGCATACGAAGTTTCTTCATCGGCTTAGCCGAAGTTCCCTTCGTGGCCTTACTAACCTTGGGAGCCTTAACGGCCTTGCTAGATTTTGTGCTCTTTGAGGAGCCATTGCTCACCTTTGCAGCTCCTGCTGCATCGGCCTTAACCGCCTCTGAACCCACTGAACTCTCTGCGGAGTTCGCAGAATCACTCTGGGATTTTGTCTCGGGTGTGGTTGTTGTTGTCGAAGAGTTGGTTGCACCTGCGGCTGTTGTCGTATCTGTTGCTTTAGTGTCAGATCCAGTTGCCGCCTTCTCGTTGGCCAACTTATGGGAGAGATTCTTGGAGACGGCAACCCCTGCTGCTGTCCCTGCTGCCACTGCGGCGCTCTGTGCACCCAGCTTCGCAACTTTATGAATCGATCTAGATGATTTTGCTCCGATGCTCTTTTTAACACCTGTTGAGCGACCGGCAATTTTCTTCACTGTTCTAGCGCCGGTAGAACTCTTCTTAACGGTGGCTGTACGAGACGCGGCTTTCTTGACCGGTGCCTTCTTGACCGGTGCCTTCTTGA
>DAIOGE010000021.1:0-1435 GCA_036745375.1 Candidatus Nanopelagicaceae bacterium | reverse complement strand
GGTGCCTTCTTGACTGGTGCCTTCTTGGTCAGCGCTTTCTTAACTGGTGCGCTCTGGCGCACCACGCGTGACTTAGCGGCGGTGGCGGCTATTGCGGCTGTGGCGGCGCTGCTTTGAACAATGGCAGGTAAGCCGATCGCCCCAATAACGGCTACCGCAAGGGTTCGAGCGAGCCAACTCTTACCGACCCCGGTAGGAGCCGCCTTCTTCTGGAATTGATCCATCTGGATTTTCACCTTTCATAGTTATATACATGGTTATATTCATAGTTATATTCATAGTTAGATTCGTGGTTCTTACACATCGTCCTAGCGATGGCCTTCGAGAAGGTCATGCTGAGAGGCGGTTGATAGCCGCCCGAATGTGGGGATTCTGCAGGCTGGGGCTGGGGCGCGTTTAGGCTCACACTTGGGCCTGTGCATAGAGAGCCCCTTGGGATGGCACACTTACCCCTATGCCCGTGAACGAAAATTTCGTCCCCAAGATCCAGGTTTTCGAGCCACACCGTGCCTCTCTGCCACCTCTCATCCCTTACATCAAGGAATTTTGGACACGGCGTGCCTTTGCCACGGAGTTGGCAAAGTTCAATGACAAGGCGGAATACCTAGATTCACGGCTCGGAAAAGTTTGGCTCGTGCTCAATCCACTGCTTTTGGGCTTTGTGTACTACCTCGTGGTCACCATCATTCGCCCCGGCGGCACGCTTCCTGGCCTCACCCGTCTTGATCATCTCTTGATTGGGCTCTTTACCTTCTACTTCGCTCAGAACTGTGTCACAGCTGGCGCGCTCTCAATCACGATGGGTGGGCGATTGATTCTCAATCAAGCCTTCCCTCGCGCGCTCCTTCCATTTTCATGCGCTATTCAGGCATTCCAACAATTTCTTCCAACAATTCCGGTCTACATCTTCATTCTGGTTGCTGGTAAGTGGGCTTACCCCACAACGATCGTCCCAGGATGGACCTGGCACTTCCTCTGGATTCCATTCATTCTGATCTGCACTGGGTTGACTGGATTTGGATTGGCGCTGGTATTTGCAACCCTCAATGTGTATTTCCGTGACACCAATAAACTCTTAACGTATATCACCAGAATTTGGATGTACCTCTCCCCCGTCCTCTGGCTTCCAAACAGCCTGCGCGGACATATGAAAATTCTTCTCTGGGTAAATCCACTCGGACCGGTCTTAAATGCGACCTCAAGAGTTTGGGTAAGTGGAGAAACACTGAACAAAGAAACTTTAGTCGGCTGCGTATTTTGGGCAGGCGCGTCGATCTTGATCGGCGGATACTTCTTCATCTCAAGGGAGCGCGATTTTGCCATCCGTATCTAAATCTCCACTCGTTATGCCAGAAGATCTGGCTATTCGCATCGAGGACCTCTCCATTACTTACAAGGTAAGTCTTGAAGCAAAGCGCACCCTCAAGAATGCGGT
>DAIOGE010000020.1:0-13791 GCA_036745375.1 Candidatus Nanopelagicaceae bacterium | reverse complement strand
GATTCGAGTTGATCATGTCGGCAGAGGATGAACTCAGCGCCTCCTTGAGCTCCTCAGGAAGCGGCATTGGCCAGAAAGACTCACCAGAGACCCCGGTCGCCTCAAGGAAGAGGGTACGGAAATCCTCATTATTGGTCATGACGGCCGAGGTGCGAGTACCTAGGGCGATGGTTTGAGCACCAGTCAGGGTTGCCACATCGACGAGGCCATCGAGGCCTCCGTTGCGCTCGCCATCCCGAGTGGCTCGGACTATTCCATCTGCAAGAACGAGTCGACCTTCGGCATCAGGATTGATTACTTCGACGGTCTTGCCGCCGAGGATTGTGATGATGTCGCTCGGACGAGTCGCATCTCCGCTGATCAAGTTTTCGGCAAGGCAGGCGTAGGCCTCGATCGCGACAGGTAATTTGAGCTGAGCAATGGCGAAGGTGGCGGCAACGACAGCGGCCGCACCGCTCATATCCGACTTCATATCTTGCATTCCAAGGGCTGGCTTCAAGGCATAGCCACCGGAGTCAAAGGTGATGCCCTTTCCAACAAAGGCCAACCGCTTCTTTGCCTTAGTTGGGGTGTAGGTGAGGTGTAGAAGTCGAGGGGGATTTGAGGAGCCTTGGCCCACAGAGGTGATTCCGCCATAACCCTTTGCCTTGAGTTGGGCCTCGTTCAAGATCTCGACCTTGATACCGAGAGATACCGCGATCTTCTTCATCTGGGTGCTAAATGTGATTGGAGTGAGGTGGGAAGGGGGAGTGTTTACGAGGTCGCGGGTAATAGCGACATTTTCTCCCAGAATTTCGGCTCGCTTAAGAGCAGCTTTTACTGCAGTGGTGCTGCCCAACGAAGAGACGATGGAAGCAGATTTAAGTGGCGCCTTGGCCGCGGATTTAGATGAACCTAAGAAATCGGTAAATGAGTATGCGCCGAGGGCGATTCCTTCAGCGACTGCGGAGAACTCTTCGATGTTGGTGATTGGAAACGCGAAATCGGCGTGGGTGTGTCCCGAGAGTGCTCGGGTAGCAGCACCCGCTGCACGACGCAGGGTCTCGTGTGAATATGTTGCGGCGGTTGTTCCAAAGCCGGTGAATACGATGAGGCGAGGACCGGTAAAGGGAACTTTGGTTACTTCATCTGCCTTACCAGTAGCGCCTAAGTCGCTCAGAATTGCCAACAAATTCTTAGTGTCATGAGCGATCGGAGCTATATGTTCAACGTTGGGATGAATCGATAACTTTCCCGCCTTCGATGAGAGGCCAAGGACGAGCACATCGCTAGTTGATTCTGAAGCGGATTTGAGGGATGCCATTTAGTAATCCTCTCACTTATTCGACTCCAGTGAAAAGTCGGTTGGGAGCTTCTTTGAGATAAGTTACAGATATGGAATCTCCGCTCTTTGATTGGCATTCTCAGGTTGGTGCAAAGCTCGCTGATTTTGGTGGCTGGCAGATGCCCATCGAATATCCCAAGGCGATCGGCTCGCTCACACCAGGTGGCGTGATTGCTGAGCACACCGCTGTCCGTGAGGCAGTTGGTGTCTTTGATGTCTCTCACCTCGGCAAGATCGAGGTCTCTGGATTCGGGGCTCTCCTTTTTCTTAATCGCATCTTCACCAACGATCTTGATCGGATCGGTCATGGCAGCGCGCAGTACAACCTGCTCTGTGATTCCAGCGGGGGCGTCATCGATGATCTGATCATCTATCGCTATGACGATGAGAAGTTCTTCCTCGTGCCGAACGCGGCCAACTGCGCAGCGGTCTTTGCAGTTCTCGAAGCGGCCAATGGTGTGGGATTGACTATCAAAAATGCACACCATGACTACGGTGTTCTTGCAGTGCAAGGTCCCAAGAGCGCTGCATTGCTCGCCGATCTTGGTGTGAGCGTTGATTTGGATTACATGGCCTTTACCGAAGTAACTTTTCCGGGGCATGAATCACTCGGAACGGTGATTATTTGTCGCACTGGATACACCGGAGAGTTCGGATACGAATTAATACCAAGTTGGAACTCCACTCTTCCGCTGTGGGAGTTGCTGGTTTCGGCGATAGAAAAGCAGGGTGGTCGAGTCTGTGGATTGGGTGCTCGCGACACTTTGCGCACTGAGATGGGTTACCCATTACATGGTCACGAACTATCTCTCTCGATAACCCCTCTACAAGCTAACGCCGGTTGGGCGGTTGCTCTGAAGAAGCATGCCTTCCATGGTCAGGAGGCGCTCTTAACCGAGAAGGCAGTTGGCGTACCTAGGATCTTGCGCGGCTTGAAGTCACTGGATCGTGGAATTCCACGCGGAGGTATGAACGTATTGGATATGACGGGGGCAATTGTTGGTGAAGTTACTAGCGGAACATTCTCTCCAACTTTAAAGAGTGGAATCGGACTCGCTCTCATTAAGCCAGATATCGAGATCGGTGCAGAACTCACAATTGATGTGCGCGGACGTCCAAGTATGGTGCAGGTAGTTAAGCCACCATTTGTAGAGTCACACGTTCGCTAAACAGGATTAGTTCTTCTCGACTTCACCTTTACTCGCAATGATGACAGGGCGACCACTGTCAAGCGTGTAAACATCGATCCGATTGTCGAACGCCTTCTTCAACTCTGGTGAGTGAATCACTTCGTGCGAGGAGCCAGAGAGAAGCACTTTGCCCTCTTTCATGATCACGGTTTGTTCGGCAAACATCGCGGCGAGAGTGATGTCATGCATTGTCGAAATAATTGTGACGCCCTCTTCTTTGAGCAGTTCAATATTGTTGAGTACAGAGATCTGATGATGTAGATCCAAAGCGCTCGTTGGTTCATCAAGAAGAATGAGCTCAGGTTCTTGTGCCAGAGCGCGAGCAATTAGCGCTCGTTGCATCTCGCCACCCGAGAGATGAGTGACCAAGTTGTGGTGCATTCCAAAGAGGTGAGTCTGAACCAAGATCTTGTGAATTAAAGCGCGACTAGCCAGTGATTCATTACCCCATCCATCCTTCTTTGAACGACCTAGAGCTACATATTCAGCGACGGTCATTCCTTGCGGGATCTGAGGGCTCTGCGGAACGAAGGCAACGTTCCGGTTGTGATTCTTGAAGACTTCGACCCCTTGATCCGAGATGCTCCCTGAATACGGCGCCATTCCAAGCAAGACTTTGAGGAAGGTGGTCTTACCTGCTCCGTTGGGTCCTACAAGGCAGGTCCACTTTCCACTCGCTATCTCTAGCGAAATGTCATTGAGAACTGCCTTCTCGCCATAACGAACTGTTAAGTCTGAGACGACAATTGTCATTGTCCGGCCTTCCTACGATTTCGAAGTACTACTAAGAAGAATGGTGCTCCAACGAATGCAGTGATGACGCCGATGGGTAGTTCTGCGGGGGAGAGCAAGGTGCGCGCTCCGAGATCTGCTAAAACTAAAAATGCAGCGCCGGCCATTGCGATGGAGATGAGAGAACGATTTGTCACTCGATGCGTGAGGCCTCGCACCAAGTGCGGAACTACGATGCCCACAAAACCAATTAACCCTGAGGCAGAGACTGCTGTTGCAGTTGCTAATGTTGCAGCTGCGACGGCGATGATCCTTAATTTCTTGGGGTTGATTCCGAGCGAGTAGGCCTCTTCATCACTCAACATCAATCCATCTAATTGTTTAGCCACGCTAAAGAGAATCAGAAGCGCAATTGCAATGTAGATAGCCGACCACCCAACAACGCTCCAGGTCGCACTCGTAAGGTCACCTAAGATCCATGAGTACACCGGACGCAGTGCGGAGCTATGTCGCTGCTGTAGGTAAGTCTGTATGGCTGTTGCAAACGATCCGACTGCAATGCCGGAGAGCAGAAGTGAATTTGGGTCAGCGAAGAATCGTCCGCTAATAATGAATGAGGTAAAGACCGCAAGCACTCCGCCGAGGAATGCAAAGATCGGCAGCGCGCCTACCAAATTGTGATGGGAGCTAGTGAGAGCAATTGTGGCTCCAAGTCCTGCTCCACTTGCTGCACCGAGTAAGTAGGGATCTGCGAGCGGATTATGAAAGACCGTTTGATAGACCGCTCCGCTTGTAGCAAGTGCCGAACCGACGAGCACTCCCAAGATGACGCGAGGCAATCTCAATTGAATAATGACCGTTCTATCTTGACCGCTAGCGCCACCTGGAAGATCGAAGAGCGTCTTGAATACCTTGAAGAAGTTAATGGAGATGGGGCCAAAACTCACCGCAGCGATCGCTACAACTAAGAGGATGAGAGCGCAGAACGCGGTGATACGCCAATTCCAAATCTTGGCTATTGCATCGCGCTCTGCGTTCATCAGAGATCCCTAGTTAATCTTTGCGGTTGCTTGCGCAACGAATTGGTAGAAGTCAACAAGTCGTGGTCCCCATCGATCTGCAATATCTAGGGGGAGTACGACGACATGCTTATTCTTTACTGCCGAGATCGTCGACCAACCAGGACGCGCAGCAACCGTGGCAGCGCTCTCTCCGTATGGGCCGTCATCTAAGAAGATCACTTTTGGATCGGCCTTGATGACCGCTTCCGGTGTGAGCTGGGGGTAGCCACCGGAATTAGTTCCATCCGCAATATTTGAAAAGTTGAAGTCTGAATAAATCTGGCCGATAAAGGTGGTGGAGTCGGCCGAATACAAGGTGTTATCCAACTCGTGATAGATACTTATCGAATTCTTCTTCCGCGCCTTAGCCAAAATCTCTGCGATGCGAGATTTCATGGTTGTGACCAACGCCTTTGCGCGAGATGGATGACCCGTTACTTTTCCAAGGGCCAAGAACTCGGCGTAAGCATCGCTGATATTCGATGGGGTCACCTCAAGAAAGACATTGATCTTTAATTTTTGAAGATCTGATTCGACAGTCGCGGCGTTGGTAGCCGACGATTGCAGTACAACTAAATCAGGGTGATAGGCAGCGATCGCCTCTACATTCGGCGTAAACGATGACAACTTAGAAAATGGGGCAGTGCTTGGATAATCGGAATTATCATCAACTGCAATAACTTGTGGGCCCGCACCTATTCCAAAGAGAATTTCGGTTGCGCTAGGCGAGAGCGAGATGATTCGAGTTGGATTTGGTGAACTTGCGATTGCGTTAGTCGCGGATGTAAGTGTCGCGATGCCGAGTAACGCGGCTGACGCGAGCGCGATATTTCTTCTTCTCATAAAAAAACTCCCCCAAGGGTTGAGGGAGGAAATGTTGGGCTAATTCTGACTCGTGAGAGTTCAAAAGGCCCGACCTTCCTCCGAGGTCGGATACTTCGATATCTGAAAGAGGCGACCTGACTCAGAAGCCTTGCGACTTCAACACAGTTGCGGGACAGCGTCGGATTCTCACCGACTTCGCTCTTGCAAACATCACCAGCTCCACAGGGAAACTGGTAGGCGAAAGTTAGCACCACCGGGAGGTAAGCCCAAGGTCCCGTCGAGAGACACGCCAAATGAGGGAGTATGGTTTTCTACATGGAATATCGTCGCCTTGGCTCTTCAGGAATGTATGTCTCAGAGATTGCCTATGGAAACTGGATCACCCACGGCAGTCAGGTCGAAGAGGATGCCGCCATCAAGTGTGTTCACGCGGCGCTGGATGCTGGGATAACCACCTTCGATACCGCCGATGTCTATGCCGGCACTCGGGCTGAGGTTGTCTTGGGTAAGGCCCTCAAGGGGGTCAGACGTGAGTCATACGAACTCTTCACCAAGGTCTACTTCCCAACGGGTACAGGGAAGAACGATCGAGGCTTATCTCGCAAGCACATCATGGAGTCGATCGAGGCATCTCTCAAGCGCCTCAATACCGACCATATCGATCTCTACCAAGCTCATCGCTTCGACTTTGAAACACCTCTCGATGAGACGTTGCAGGCTTTCGATGACTTGGTCCGTCAAGGAAAAGTTAATTATTTAGGTTTCTCTGAGTGGAATGCGGATCAGATTCGCAATGCTGCAACAATCCAAAAGGAACGTGGCTGGACCCGATTTGTTTCTAGTCAACCTCAGTACTCCATGCTCTGGAGAGTTATTGAGGCTGAAGTTGTGCCTCTCTCCAAGCAAGAGGGGATTGGCCAGATCGTCTGGTCGCCGATCGCTCAAGGAATCTTGACCGGAAAATACCTACCAGGCAAGAAGCCGCCAGCAGGCTCCCGCGCTACCGATAAGAAATCTGGCGCCAATTTTATTTCGCGCTGGATGACCGATGAAGTTTTAACCGCGGTTCAAAATCTTAAGCCGATCGCCGATGGAGTTGGACTTTCTATGTCACAACTTGCTCTGGCATGGGCACTACAAAACCAGAATGTCTCTGCGGTAATCATGGGAGCCACAAAGCCATCTCAAGTTAAAGAGAATGTAAAGGCATCTGGCGTAGTTCTCGGTGATGATGTTATGCAGGCAATCGATGCAGCGCTTGGCTCACTACCAGAACGTGACCCTCAAAAGACTGAAAGCCCAAACCCGAGGGCTTAGGCTACTGAGCATTCACGTGAGTACTACTTCTCAGCTGGACTTTTTGTCGAACACTTTCTTTGCCGGGTAACTTACAATGGCGTATGACTGAAAATATCGAAAAGGACCCCGAATACCCGTTTCGCATCGCAACTCCCCAGCACCGCCTGGGCGGGAAGGCCGTCGACATTGCAATGTATGTTGTTACTTTCGGAATTGGTTGGTTCATCTGGTCTTTAGTTGTCTGGGGACAAGGTCAAACGCCTGGCAAGCAAATCGTTAAACTTCGAGTTTACGATAAATCCACTTCCAAGCCGGTTAAGTGGGGACACATGGCTATTCGAGAAGTTCTCGTCCCTTTGGCCCTCACATGTGCAGTTGTTCCACTGGTTGTGATTTTCGCAATCATTCCGATAAGAGTTGTATCGATTTTTGGGATAATCCTTCTCTATCTATGGTTTTTTGCAGCTCAACTTTTAGATGCGCTTTGGATATTTAAAGGAGGAGGTCGCCATAGGTTGGTTGATGTATTTTGTAAGACCGATGTTCTAAATGAATCTTTGTCGTGAAATTAATCTGATGGAACTAGAAACATTTTAATTAAACCCTGGATTTGAACTCAAAAGATACCCTCAGAGACTTTTTTCATGAATAATGCAGGAATGGAAGATGACAACGAGAAAGTCGACCTGCCATTTGAATTGGCATCCCCTCAACATCGCCTAGGTGGTTATGCAATAAATAGCGCATTCAGTTTTGTCACCCTAGGAATTGGTTGGATTATTTGGTCATTTGTGGTTTGGGGTCAGGGGCAGACGCCTGCGCATCAAATATTGAAGATGCGCGTCTACTCGATCAAATCTAATCAACGCGCGTCCTGGGGCAGAATGTTTCTCAGAAATGCATTGATCCCATTCTTTTTTTCATTGCCGCTGCTCATTTATGTAGGTCTCGGATTTTGGCTAATCTCAGGTGATAGGCACAAAACTCTAGGAATAATTTTGATTATCGTTGGTTACGTTTATGGACTTGCTATAAATTTGCTTGATTCACTTTGGATATTTAGGAAGAAAAGGCGTCAACGGTTAGTAGATTTATTTGCGAATACTTTAGTTGTAAATGAATTGGCACCCAGAATTGTCAAGGAGCCAGAAACAGATATCGAAACAAGTGTTGGATAAATTGAATGTAGACAATTTTCATCACTGATTCATAGGGATTCAAACTGAGATAGTCAAAAGTCTCACGATGCTAAGAGAAGACCTGACTCAACGAATGATTATTTATTTCTGGCAAAATCCATAAGGCGTGAACTCTCCAGGTTCAACCACGAAATGCCTCGGACAAGAAAATTTAAATCAAGTCCCCGCGCTTAACTTGTGGTGCGGGTGCGCGCATGCGGCGCATCTGAGTAGAACGCAACCAGCCATACATTCCGAGTCCCTTGGTGGATTCACCTGGAAATTTAGCTGTTACAGCTTTCCGAATGTTGCGTGTCATGAAGAAACCAGAGAGAACGGTGTAAAGCATCGCAACATACATAAAGAGAATTGCAATGAGAGAAACATATTTATTGTGAACAACGCTGAGTACTAGAACGGTGAAGACCGCAGGCAAGAAGTACTCACCGACGTTACGACGGGAATCGACATAGTTGCGCACATAGCGACGAACAGGTCCCTTGTCACGTGCAGGAAGAGCGCTCTCTTCGCCTCGCATATAAGCGGCTCGTGCTGCCATGCGCTGCGCCTTGATCTCGTTGCGATCACGCGCTTTCGATGCCTTAGTTGCAGGAGAGGTAATTGCATTTACCTTGTTGAGCGCCTCTGCATCTTTGCGCTTTGGTGTCGGTGCGTCTTTAGCCATGTGGTTAAGGTAGAGCCAGCATTCGCTCTAGCGCAACTCTGGCAAAGTGAGCGGTTCGCTCCTCGACGGTGATCTGGTTGAGTAACCGTCCCGCCGCCAGATTCTCCATCGCCCAGACCAGATGTGGCAGGTCGATTCGGTTCATCGTTGAGCAGTAACAGACTGTCTTGTCGAGAAATACGATCTCTTTATCGGGATTGGCGCGTGCAAGTCGTTGAACCAGGTTGAGCTCTGTTCCAATCGCCCATTTTGAGCCAGCGGGGGATTCGGTGACGGTCCTGATGATTGTCTCGGTACTGCCCACGACGTCGGCGGCCATGACCACCTCGTTTTTGCACTCGGGATGAACCAGGACTTGGACGCCGGCCAGCTTTGCGCGGACCTCGTCAACATTCTGACGAGAGAAGCGACCGTGCACTGAGCAGTGACCACGCCACAAAATCACCTTTGCATTGAGGAGCTCTTGATCGGTAAGTCCGCCCTGCGGCTTCCAGGGATTCCATACGACGCAATCGTTGGCGGTGAGACCCAAGTGCAAAATTGCAGTGTTGCGACCCAGGTGCTGATCGGGCAGGAAGAAGATCTTCTCACCGCGTTCAAATGCCCATCTCATTGCGCGCTGAGCATTGGAAGAGGTGCAGACCGCACCACCGTTCTCTCCGGTGAAACTCTTAATCGCGGCGGTGGAGTTCATATATGTAATAGGAATAGTTCGAGTCGCTATTCCCAATTTTTGAAAGTGCGCCCAAGCCTCTGCCACTTGCTGCGCTCCTGCCATATCGGCCATGGAACAGCCGGCGGCAAGATCGGGAAGGATAACTTTTTGATTAGCCGAGGTGAGGATGTCGGCTGACTCCGCCATGAAGTGAACTCCACAGAAGATGATCAACTCAGCCTCAGGATTGTTCGCCGCTGCCTGCGCTAACTTAAAAGAGTCACCTGTGATATCGGCGAAGGCAATAACCTCATCGCGTTGATAGTGGTGGCCCAAGATCATTGCCCGTTCACCCAGGGCGGCACGCGCCTTTACGGCACGCTCTACTAGTCCCGGTTCGCTGGGTGCTGGAAGTTCGCCATCACATGAGACCCCGCGCTCACTGCGTAGATCGCTCTCGCGTCCTAGAAGGAGCAAGTCAGTGAGGTTTCCAAAGGCCATAGTTTGATTTTAGAGGTATTATTTCCAGCATGAGTACTGAAACCGTCCAAGATATCTCGATCCAGACCTCAACCGGCATCATCCTTACTGATGTTGCAGCTTCGAAGGTTGCCGCTCTTCTTGCTCAAGAAGGTCGTGACGATCTGAGCCTGCGCGTAGCGGTTCAACCTGGTGGATGCTCTGGTCTTCGCTACCAGTTGTACTTCGATGATCGCGCTCTTGATGGGGACACCGTCTCCACCTTTGGAAGCGTCAAGGTTGTCACCGACAAGATGAGCACCCCTTACCTCATGGGTGCATCAATCGATTTCGTCGACACTATTGAGAAGCAGGGTTTCACAATCGACAATCCAAATGCACAAGGTTCTTGTGCCTGCGGCGATTCATTTAACTAACCCGTTTTAAATTCATATGAAAGTTGCCGTAGCTGGCTCGGTCGGCCGCGACCACTTGATGACGTTTCCGGGCAAGTTCACCGACTCTTTAGTTGAAGGTTCACTTGCCAAGGTATCCCTCTCATTCCTCGTAGACAATCTCGATATTCATCGTGGTGGATGTGCCGCAAATATCGCCTTCGGCATGGGAGCGCTCGGCCTAAATCCCTTGTTGGTTGCTGCTGTAGGTAAAGATTGGGCCGATTACAACGATTGGCTAGTGAGGCACGGAGTAAATACCGAGCACGTCCGCATCTCGAAAGATCTCTACACCGCCACCTTTATCGTCACCACGGATGAAGAGTTGAATCAGATCGCTTCATTCTTCCCTGGAGCCATGTCAGAGGCTCGCGAACTTGATATCGAAGTTATTGCAGAACGCGAGGGCGGAATCGATCTCTTTTTGATTGGTCCAGATGATCCTGATGCGATGATCCGACATTCTCACTCTGCCCGCAGGCTAGGAATTCCGCTGGCAGCCGATCCATCGCAGCAACTCGCTCGCATGGATGGCGACTCACTTAAGCAGTTGGTTACTGGAGCCAAGTATCTCTTTCTCAATGAGTATGAGTTGGCGCTGATGTTGCAGAAGACTGGTTGGTCGGATGCAGAACTCTTTGATCAGGTACAGGTACGAGTTGTCACTTTAGGATCAAAAGGTGCTCGCATTGAGGAACATGGCAAGCCAACAATCACAGTTGGAACTCCTGCGGAGAAGGCGAAAGTTGATCCAACTGGTGTTGGTGATTCGTTTAGATCTGGCTTCTTAGCCGGGCTCTCATGGGGGCTCAATCATGAACGTTGCGCTCAATTGGGTTCGATGATTGCTACCTTCTGTTTGGAGACCAAAGGAACGCAAGAGTATTTATTTGATCGCGATCAGTTTATGGAGCGCTTCGAAAACGCATATGGCGCTGAAGCTTCCGCGGAGGTAGCGGCTCATATCAACCCCCGGATGGGTTTATAGCCTCTTCACCAAGTATCTGTGTTCACCCAATGTGGTGAATGTATTTCCCGTCATCCTTGCCCACGCCGTTAAATCTGGGAGCGTTGCAGGATCATCGCTTAAGAGAGTTACTTCTACGTCAATCTTGAGTTGCTGCGATAATTTGATGATCGGCAACGGGCAACGCATACCCAAACAATTGAGTTCCATCACGACCTTAGCTCCGCAACTTCCTCTTTGAGTACGTGTAGAAATTCTTCTATCTCTTCATCTTTAACTGTTGGGTGCAAGGTGAGTCGCACATTGCCGTGCGTAAGAATTCCCATCGCAGCTAAGACATGGCTCGGCTCCATATTGGCAGAGTTGCAGGCGGACCCTGAATCAACTGCAAATCCGCGCTCATCTAATTTGTTGACCAGTATCTGCGCATCAATGTAGAGAATCGAGAAGGAGAGCAGGTGTGGTAATCCATAGGCCACATCTCCCGCCACATCAACATCGTGAATCTCAGAGTGCAGAAATTCTCGAATCCGGGAATTCAATCCCTCAATTCGCTTCTTCTCTGCCTTGTAGTCACTTACATAACCTTCTAGCGCCAGGGCACTTGCAATGGCTAATGGGATCGAAAAATTTGAGCTGGAGATATTGTGATCAATGTGGGGGAGTGGGTTCTTCCAAGCAGACCTGTCGGAGAGCGCGAAGATTCCCAGTCCTCGTGGTCCTTGCCACGCTTGAGAGTTCCAGAGTGCGGCATGCCAGTGATCAGGCATCCGCAGGTGAGGCCCGGATGCGGCGGCATCTACAAAGACGCGCCCTCTAAAACTACTTGGCTTGAAAGAGACGATCCCGGTTTCTCCATTGGCTGCCTGCCAGGCCAATACGTCCTTCTCGCTCGCCTCTGGATAGGTGGTTAGCCCATTAAGCCCCACAGGGAGTTTCGTGGAATCCATCCCTGCCGCAACTGCAAAGACCTCAGATCGATCGACGGCTGAGTAGTAGAGCTGACTTCCAGGTTGGGCGAGTCCAGAAATGCCGAGGTGAAATCCAAGAGCGGAATCGGCAAGAAATTCCACCTGCTCGCTCCGGATTCCCAGATGGTGGGAGAAGATCTCCTTCGACTCATTGAGCAATATGGCGGTCTGGCGAGAGCTCTGGTGGGGTTTCGAGGGATCGGCCCAGCCCCGGTCGAAGGCATCATCTAAAAAGGCCCGGGCGGCGGGGTGGAGCGGTGATTCGCTCTGGAAATTGGTTGTGACTGAACCCACCCTAAGAACGCTACCCGCTATGGACACGCTTAGCGAGCGAGATGGTTATCCTTCTCCCATGCGTCGTAACCGCCGAATTCTCGGACTTTTAGCCCTTTCGACCAGCACCTTGCTGCTCACCTCGTGCTCCAACAAGAACATCTCTGGTCTTGGTTTCCCCAAGGGGGCTTCGAGCATTAACGAGACCACTGGCTCGCTCTGGTACTGGGCCTGGGTTGCTGCTGGAGTAGTCGGCGTCACGACTTTGATCCTCATCTTCTGGCCGATCGTTTTCCATCGCAAGAAGAATGAGGAATTTCCTAAGCAGACCCGCTACAACATTCCTGTTGAAGTCGCTTACACCCTGATTCCATTCCTGATCGTTGCCGTGCTCTTCGGATATACCGCACGTGATGAGTCTCGAATCACCAAGATCGATACACCTGCAACTGCACCGCACAATATTCACGTCAACGCGCAGCAGTGGTCATGGCAGTTCACTTATAACGATGCGCCATCCGCTCCAACTGTGACCGGTACTCCAGCACAACGACCAACCTTGGTACTTCCACTGGGCGAGAAAGTCCTTTTCACTATAACCTCTAGCGATGTTGATCATGGATTCTGGATCCCGGCGTACATGATTCAAATCGAAGCTCTGCCGCATATTGTTAATCATCTGGAGTTTGCTGCTGAGAAGTTGGGAACGTTCCCAGGACGTTGCAACATCCTCTGCGGACGAGATCACTCGCAGATGCTCTTCACCGTGAAAGTTGTTACCCCAGCTCAGTACACCGCTTACATCAACTCCCTTAAGGTGGCATAACGATGACAACCTTTGCAGAACCAACCGTACCTGCAACTTCCTATGGGGCAATTGAGCCAAAAGCGAAGTCAAAGGGTCGCCTCTTCGTAAAGTGGATTACCTCAACTGATCACAAGACGATCGGTTACATGTATCTGATCACTGCCTTCTGTTGGTTCATCATCGCTGGAATCTTGGCACTCATTCTTCGTGCAGAGTTGGCACGTCCAGGCCTGCAATTCTTGAGCACCGAGCAGTACAACCAAATTTTCACCATGCACGGAACTGTTATGTTGCTGATGTTCGCAACTCCACTCTTTGTGGGCTTTGCCAACGTCATCATGCCGCTTCAAATTGGCGCAGCCGACGTGGCTTTCCCACGCTTGAACATGCTCTCGTACTGGCTCTACCTCTTCGGTGGATTGATGGCATTCGGTGGATTCTTGAGTCCTGGGGGAGCGGCCTCATTTGGTTGGACCGCTTACGCGCCTCTCGCTAACTCACAGTACTCACCAGGAATCGGTGGAGATCTATGGGTTATTGGTCTTGCGATTACTGGTCTCGGAACCATCATGGGTGGCGTTAACTTCATTACAACCATCTTCACAATGCGTGCTCCAGGAATGACGATGTTCCGCATGTCGATCTTTACCTGGAACGTACTTCTCACTTCGATCTTGGTTCTCCTTGCCTTCCCACCTCTTGCAGCGGCCTTCTTGGGGCTTGAAAGTGATCGACTTTTTGGTTCGCATATCTTTGACTCTGCAAACGGCGGAGCGATGTTGTGGCAACACCTCTTCTGGTTCTTTGGGCACCCAGAGGTTTACGTTCTAGCTCTTCCATTCTTCGGAATTGCCTCTGAAATTCTTCCGGTCTTCAGCCGCAAGCCAATCTTTGGTTACAAAGGTCTCA
>DAIOGE010000019.1:3195-15090 GCA_036745375.1 Candidatus Nanopelagicaceae bacterium | reverse complement strand
TGGGGCAGATTCCTCTCACCGTTGCAAAATCAAAGTTGTACATGAATGAATCTGGAGCGCCTCTTAAGGCGTTGGCCGATTTCTACAAAGTCCCAGTCGAGCGAGTAATCGTCGTCCAAGATGAGATCGACCTGCCATTTGGTGCGATCCGCATCAAACAGGGCGGCGGCGACAACGGCCACAATGGCCTTAAAGACATCACCAAAAATTTCGCAGGTCCCGACTACTTCCGTGTTCGCTTAGGCGTAGGTCGCCCCTCTGGCCCACAAGCCCCAGCCGACTGGGTGCTAAAGCCGTTCTCAAGCGCTGAACAGAAAGAGCTTCCTGATTTCATTGCAAGAAGTGCGCAGGCTGTTGAGTACTTAATTGAAAAAGGGTTGATACAGGCGCAACAGGAATTTAATAGCTAGAGCAGCACCAACTCCGTGCACAACCAGCGCTTATCTACTCCTTCAAATCTCAGCACCAAAGACCGAACGCGATCGTTGAATCTCAGAGTCACTGTGGTTTCTGCAACTCCTTCAATTGGCTCGGTGATGTAGATCTTTCGAATTTTTGGAATTTCGCGATGACTACCTGCTGCCGCCGTGATCTTCGAGTAAACAATTCTGTGCGAGAGTCGGGCTAGTTGCATGGGTTGTCGCCTGCCACCCCAGATTTCCACTATTCCGAGTACGTATCGATGCACTGTTTCTTTAAGTGGAGGCAGTTCAGAAAGCGGTGATGGTTTCGGTAGGTACTCACTGTCGACATCTTCTCCTTCAAGATGTTGTGGAGTTGGTACTAGGAAGAGTTTTCGTGCACTCTCTTGAACTTTGAGATCGACCGACGTGAGAAGTTGAAGAGTCGGTGCGATGCGAAGATCGACACTGGGCTCTAACTGACCGGGTCTTGGAAATCGGATAATTCGAGGTGCTAAATCGGTGCTCCGTAATTGTTCTGCGCTCATGGGGCAAAACTCTCACCTCGCCCACTAATTCAAATCATCCGAAAGGATGAAAAAGGAGTGTGGATAAAGAAACGCAGATCTACTCGGGATTAGGTATCCATCTCCCATGGACGATATACAGAAATTTATACAGAGGAATTTTCGCAGGATTCTGGCTGCTGGTGGTCTTCTCTTCTCATTGCTTGCCTTGTCGCTTCTACTTAACTCCCAGCCCTCGACGCTGGTATGGATGGCAACGGGTTCAATCCCAAATGGAAGTCGCATAACTTCTAACGAAGTAAAGCTGGTGAAGGTTGATCTGACTGAGGACGCGCTGCATTTTGAGAGCAAGAATGATTTGGTGGTGGGGAAGTTTGCCACTCGATTGCTAGAACCCGGCGACTTAGTAGCCGTCACAGATGTGACACAACAAAGTTCAAATTCCACCTCTACCTTTTTACCGATTGGTGTTGCGGTCGATGACCTGCCAGCTGATTTAGCGGTGGGGGATTTGGTGGATGTTTATGTGATTCCGAAGGATCAAGGTGTGTTACCGGCGGTGGTCGCTCATCGCATTCCAGTTCAGTACATAGATGATAAATCTCGCGCTCTGGGTGGAAGTGTTGCAGTGAGTCTTTCGGCAAGTCCAACCGTGACATCGATAATCGTGACTGCAGAATCCCAGGGAAGATTGGTGCTTGCTCGTGACCCGTTCTGAAATTCCACAGCTTGAGGTTGTGACCGCGATACCAGATGCTGATCGCGAGGACTTTCTTGCCCAACTTCTCTTCTCTCAGGGCTGGAACATAATTTATCGAGCCTTTGATGCCAATTCCCTCATGACTTTTATGAAGCAGCGTGGTTCGGGTATACGTACCGTGATTATTTATGAGAGTGAGCTGCCTGGTATGTCTTCACACTTGATTCAGGAATTAGATGAGCCGGCAATTACAGTGATCTCTCTTGACCATGTTGGTTTTACCTCTCACGAGATGATGGCGGCTATTCGCGGGAATCTCCGTGCTCCTATGTTGCAGACGGCATCACCCAGTGAAAGTTTGGCTCCAGTTGATTCTCCATCAGCAGATTTCGCTTCGTTTCCTCAGGTCAGGCAATCGCGCGATCTCCCCACTAATCCTTCTAAGAGAATTAACCGCAATGCCCTTCTGCCTGTGCGAGAACGTAAAGTAATAGCGGTAACCGGTAGTACTGGAGCACCCGGCAGAACTAGATTTGCTACAGCTCTATCCCGTGAATTGGCGATGCGGGGAGCAACGCTTTTGATCGATGCTGATATCAGATCGCATGGAGTGATCCCACTACGCGATGAACTGACCAAGAGCTCGGTTGAAATAATTCCGCTTGATCGAGAGAAGCGCCCCACACATATTCCAGATGGAGGAGAGACTGCAGTTGTCGACCTTGGGGTGCTCCCCGGATTAGCAGAGGCCACCGCTGATCGTCGTTGGCATGGTTCACTTGTAAACAACGTTCTAGATAGGGCGACCCACTTGGTTTACCTAAGCAAATCAACCGCCGCGAGCATGGCTGAACTCTCCCAATTCATGCGTGAGTACCCTCTACTTCAAAAGCGTTTATCAGTTGTCTTTGTATGCATTTTGGCTGGCCATTCCAGAGAGTTGAGGGAGTGGGAAGCTAGATTTCTAACTTTGACGACGGGGGAGAGCAGATACATCCTGCGCGAGAGCCAATTGGGAACTTCTAAAGAGAGCAAGCTATTTGGTGCATTGAAGGTCAAAGATCCAAAGCGAAGGGAGATTGCTAAGATTGCCGCTTCACTGGCTTAGCCAGATACTGCGACAGACAGGTGTGAACATTGGCGATTAGCTCCCGAAGTGATCTCGCTTATTCGCACACCGCGTTGACGGTCAAGGACCGGGAGCGCCTGTCGGAGTTGGTCTCGGAGTGGCAATTGCTCTCCGATATTTCATTCTCGGATCTGATTCTCTGGGTGCCGCGGCGCAAGGATTATCAGAGCTGGCCCGAAGGTCATATCGCGATTGCACATATTCGTCCGACGACCGCACCGACGGTCTTCGCCCAAGATGTAATCGGGCAGGAACTCACCTGGGGTAAGAACGCAAGGATTGATCAAACTCTGTCGACAGGATCAATCATTAGAGATGCCGAACCTGAGATGGTTGGCGATATTTTGATCAAAGAAGAGACCGTACCCGTTCACTTTGATGGACAGACCATTGCGGTTATATCGCGCCATCGCAACGCAGTAGCGATGCGCTCTGCATCCCCGCTTGAAATCAACTATCGCGAGATCGCCCACAAAGTTTTCCGCATGATTGCTGAGGGTACCTTCCCGATTCAAGACAGCATTTATCAAGCAGAGTACGCACCTCGCGTTGGTGATGGCCTAGTCCGTCTTGATGCACTTGGCGCCGCAACATATGCCAGCCCTAATGCGCGTTCTGCAATTAGCCGTTTGGGTTGGGATAACGAGATCGAAGGAACTCAGCTGGGTGCAATATTCGACACTTTGCAGCGTCCGCAAACTTTTCCAAGTGAGGAGAGTTGGAGTTCGATCTTAAGTGGCAAGACTCTTCGCCGCGCCGATTTTGATAATGGCAACGGGATTGTCGACCTACTTGTTATCCCACTGATCGAAGGTGGAGACCGTATCGGCTCCATCGTTTTGGTTCACGATGTCACTGAGTTGCGCCGACGCGATCGCGCACTGGTATCTAAAGATGCAACCATTCGCGAGATTCACCACCGCGTTAAAAATAATTTACAGACAGTATCGGCACTCTTACGTTTGCAATCGCGCCGAGTTGAAGATCCAACGGCAAGTGCAGCACTCGCTGAAGCGGTTCGCCGCGTCGCATCTATTGCGATTGTGCACGAGACGCTTTCGACGAGCTCTGCAGAATCTGTTCTATTTGATGAGGTTTACGAACGCATTGTTCACAACGCAATCGAATTGAGTCCTCGTCCCATCACTCCAGTAAAGATCGGCGACTTTGGAATATTGGATTCACAAGTTGCAACGCCCCTTGCTCTTGTGGTCACAGAGTTGATTCACAATTCTTTGGAGCATGGTCTTGCAGAAACCGGCGATATCGTCAGAGTTGAAGTATCAAGAGCCGAAACCACTTACACAATTAAAGTGATCGATAACGGAAGTGGTCTGCCGGAAGACTTTGATTGGGAGAAATCCTCAAACCTCGGACTTCAGATAGTGCGGACCTTGACCGAGAACGAGCTCAAGGGGAGCATCTCGTTAAATCGCGTCAACAATGAGACCGTTGCGATGATCGTTTTTAAGGTTTAGAAGAACTTCAAAAAAGCTGATTCTCAGAAGACTGATTCTCCAAGTAAGAGATCTGAAAACTTAGAACTGGTTCTGGCTCTCCAGCATGCGAGCGCGGTTACGGGCAGCACGGCGCTTGAGGGCGCGGCGCTCATCCTCAGATAGACCGCCCCAGACTCCAGCATCCTGACCGCTTTCAAGGGCCCAGGCGAGGCAAGCCTCTTTGACCGGGCAGCGCTGGCAGACCTTTTTTGCCTCTTCAATTTGAGCTAGGGCAGGGCCGGTATTTCCGATGGGGAAGAAGAGCTCGGGATCTTCATCGCGGCAGGCCGCCTCGTGTCGCCAATCCATCGTAATCTCCTTCAATTTAGGGAAGTCCTGCCTTAGGGCCAATGGGCGGATCTGGCCTTTAGGAGGTGCTAATTCAGACTAAAGCCGCTCAAACCTCGCCAGTTCTACCGAAGCCGAGCGGAAATAGTGGTGAATACGGTCCTATTCTCTCGTAGGACCAACGAGATAACAAGGACATAGAGTAAAAGATTCCTCACATTGGCTGAGAATTCGACCTCAGACCGAGGCTTTCAGCCATATGTGCCCCCGACAGGAGTCGAACCTGCGCACCCGCCTCCGGAGGGCGGTGCTCTATCCACTGAGCTACGAGGGCAATTTTCAACGAGCCCCCCTAGGGTATCAGTGAAAGAATCTGGCCCTCAGAGGCCCGAATGGCCTCCAAATGGCGTCAAGAAGTTAAAGCAAGCAGTTCCAGCAAGAAAATCACAGAGATGGAGAAGTTCTGATGACCGGTCTAATTGAGAAGGCTTACTTTGCTACCGGATGTTTCTGGGGAGCTGAGCGTCGCTTCTGGAATCTCCCTGGCGTGCTCTCAACGTCGGTCGGCTACATGGGCGGTCACACCAGCCAACCCACCTACAAAGAGGTCTGCACTGGCAAGACCGGCCACGCCGAAATGGTCGAAGTGGTATTTGACCCATCTCAGATCTCTTATCACCGCTTGCTTCAAGAATTTTGGACGATGCATGACCCAACTTCTCTCAACCGACAAGGTGGGGACATTGGGACTCAATATCGCAGCGCAATATATGCCAGCACCGAACGCCAGTTAGAAGAGGCCTTGGCTACTCGTGAAATTTATAACGATGTACTTTTGCAAAATGGCCTGGATGAAATTTGCACAGAGATCAAGAGCGCTAATGGCATGGTGTACTGGCCAGCCGAGGAATATCACCAACGTTATTTAGAGAAGAATCCAAATGGATATGACTGCCATTCCTCAACGGGAATTCCATATCCAGATCAACTCACAATTGGGTAGTTGCAATTCGGTTATTGAATTTGGGTTATTGCATCTGGGTTATTGCACTACCAACTATTTGATTCACCCTCTGTTGCGCGCCAGCAGTACCAGGCGACGACGCTCTGCCGCCCTTTAAATTTTTCACCGATCGCATCAAGTTCTTTCGGAGCGATCTCATAATCTAACTTATGGACCTTCTCCCAACCGCGGCGCATCGCTAAATCTCCGACGGGCCACAGATCAAGACGTCCGAGATGAAACATCAGAAACATCTCTACAGTCCATCGCCCGATTCCCCAGAGGGCTGTGAGTTCTTTTGAGATCTCTTCATTGCTCAATTTTGAGAACTTCTTAAATTCAACCGCTCCTGAAAGTGTTGCCTGAGTCAGTTCATCAATCGCACGAGCTTTGGCTCCGCTGACACCCGCAGTGCGCAGGTCTGCTGCGGATAGATTGACGAGGGCTTCAGGCTTAAGTGAGCCACCTGCAAGGGTGATGACGCGATCTCGAATTGTGTCGGCCGCTTTTACGGCGAGCTGCTGCGAGATGATCGAGGTGACGAGGGTTTCATAGTGACCTTGGCGCGGACGCTTCTGATTTATTGTGCACAGTGGACTGGCTTTGATGATGGGAGCGAATGCAGGATCAATTCTTGCTATAGCGCGCGCATGTTTACGCATCTCTTCGCTGGTCGTTAGAGCCACGGCGTTAGCCTAGTCAGTAGGCTAGTGCTGTGATCACAAATACCACGGGCGGACTGGCCTGGGGGCTTACTTTAGGTGGTCTGGCTTTAGTACTAGTCGTCGATTTTTTCTTTGCCTATCGAAACCGAGCCAAACTCACCTCGCTTCGAAATGTGGCGCTCTGGACTCTTTTCTATCTCGCTGCCGCGATCGCTTTTGGATTCACCCTCGGAATTTGGTCGACAGGACAGGCGAGGGGCGAATTCTTCGCTGGTTGGATAACCGAGTACTCCTTGTCGTTCGACAATCTATTTGTGCTTCTGCTCATTATGGCCAAGCTTAAAGTGGCAAAGGAGCGCGAGGAGATCATTCTCTTCTGGGGCATTCTCTCTTCATTGTTACTACGTGGAGTCTTTATCGCTGGTGGAGCGGCGCTGGTAAATAAATACGAGTGGATTTTTTACATCTTCGGAGGATTCTTGATCTATACCGCGCTGCAACTTTTCAGAGAGAGCGAATCTGAAGAGTGGGAAGAGGGTCGAGTCATCAAGTTCTTAAAACGCCGTGGAGCATCTATTGGATTCGTTGCGATGGTCGCTATCGCGCTCACTAATCTGCTCTTTGCCTTCGACTCGATTCCTGCAATATTTGGATTAACTCGCAATCCATATGTGATCGTTACAGCGACTATCTTCGCCTCAATGGGACTTCGCCAACTCTATTTCTTGATCGGTGATCTCATGGGCAAGCTGATCTATCTCAGCGAAGGGCTCTCTATCATCCTCGCCTTCATTGGTCTGAAATTGATCTTTGAGGCGAGCATCGCTGAAGGTCATACCAAAGTGGCTGGGATTAAAGTCCCCAACATCTCACTCGGCCTCTCGCTAGGTTTTGTCATCGGCACCTTGGCGCTCACCGCGATTATCAGCGCTCTTAAGGCTCCAAAAAAGCCCTAGAGGCTCTCTACAACTTCATTGCGCTTGGTTCAATGCGCTTGCTAGTCAGCACTAGCCTCCAGCCGACCAGCGATCTGCCTCCTAGGTTAGGCTTCATCCATGTCGACGCCCTCGCATTCACCAGATTCACCATTTGCCTCCCATGACGGGCTGAGTTTGGAGAGCCGAGTCGTTGCGGCGGGACGTCCAATCCGTGAGAGCGATGCCGGAGTAAATGTTGGTATCGATTTAAACTCCACATTTCTCGCTCCAGGATCTGCCGGATATGGCAGGTTCGGAAATAGCACCTGGAGCGCACTTGAGGATGCAATTGCATCTCTTGAGAATGGTCCAACTCTGGTTTATTCAAGTGGGGTGGCTGCAATTACCGCCCTCTTTTCGATCTTGCCTCGCGGAGCAGTCATTACGGCATCGCGAAACTGCTACTCGGGAACGATGGTCTTACTGCGTCAGGCGGAGGCGTCTGGTGCGGCCGAAGTTCGTTATGTAGATATTTCTAATACAGATGAAGTACTAGCAGCTCTCCCTGGAACAACTTTGCTCTGGGTGGAATCTCCAACAAATCCAGCACTCGAAGTCGCCGATCTACCGACGCTCATCGCAGCAGCAAAGCGTCAAAACATCGGAGTGGGAGTCGACAACACTTTTGCCACGCCACTTCTACAGCAGCCCCTTGATCTTGGCGCCGATGTGGTCATCCATTCGCTCTCAAAATATATCTCCGGACATAGCGATGTGATCTTGGGTTCAATCTCAACGAAGGATGCAGCTCTCTACCAACGTCTCGCCGATGTTCGCAAGATCAACGGTTCCATTCCAGGTCCCTTTGAAGTCTGGTTGGCGCTGCGCGGAATTCGCACTTTAGGAGTTCGCCTCGAACGAGCTCAGAAGAATGCTCATGAGATCGCTCTGCGTTTATCGCTTCACCCAGCTGTAGAGCGAGTTCGCTACCCAGGTCTTCCAACAGATCCACATCATGAGATCGCGAAGAGTTTCATGAAGGGCTTTGGGGCGGTCATCTCATTTGACCACCGCGGGGGAGCCGAGGCTGCAGATCGAGCCTGCGCCGCTTCAAAATTGGTGGCTCACGCCACCTCACTAGGCGGGGTGGAATCTCTGTGGGAGCGGCGCCATCGCTGGAGCACTGAGAGCCCAACTATTCCAACGAATCTGATCCGACTCTCGGTCGGCATTGAAGATCTTGAGGATCTCTGGCGGGATATTGATTCGGCCCTACGTGCCTCCCTTGAAAGTTAACGGGATGTTCATGCTGCGCTCGGCACGCTCTAAGGTTCCTTCCAGCGAGTAACAAGGCAGAGAGAGTAGATTTACCTTATGTTCAAGCACATTCGTCGCGCAGTTGGAATTGTCACCGTTCTGGTGGTGATTATTGGCGCCCTAAAGTCGGTCTTCGCATGGCTCGCAAATAGTGAGCATGGATCCCACGAACTTTTCGCTGACGAAGAAGAATCTGAACGTCAGTTCTAAACTGACCATTCACAATGACCGATAACTCACTTAACACTGACTCATCTGATGAGTTCGAATACATTCCAGGCGTCTGCAACATTGGTGTTCGCGAGATTCGCCGTCGCCAACTAGTTGGTGGAATTGGTCTATTTCTAACTATTACAACAGTATTTGGTTTTTATCACCAACACTCATCTCAAATTGCAAGGCTAGGAACTTTCTTGCCTGCACTTGTGATGTCGATCGGTTATCTCCAAGCGCGCAAGAAATTCTGTCTCGGCTTTGGAATCTCAGGGCTCTTTAATTTCGGGTCATTGGGTAATGCGAAGCGAGTGATCTCTGAGGCAGATCGTAAGATCGATCGAGAAGCGGCGATCAGGCTCTTCTTCCAGGCTGCGCTTATTGCTGCTGCCGTTACAGCATTTGTATTTCTGCTTCCAAGTTCCAAATAATTTTGCAAGAAAATCCATATTTATCTAGTTCCAAAATGTGAGCAATGCCAAAATATGAGCAATGCCAAAATATGAGCAATGCCAAAATATGAGCAATGCCAAAATATGAGCAATGCCAAAAATAAGGTAGTTCCAAAATATATCTAGCCGATATAGATAAGATAGCGCCATGAGTTCGACTCCCAAGACGCTTCACATTGTCTTAAATGGAGTAACTGAAGATTCTCGCGTTCTTAAATGTGCCTGGTCACTTGGAAATGCTGGCTGGGATGTCCTCGTCATTGGAGCAACTGCTCAGAATTACTCTGACGAGTTAAGTATTGGTTATGCACGTATCCTGCGCTTGCCACTCAAGATTGTAATTACCAAGAATCAGATCCCGCGTGCCCTGCGATTTCTAATGCGCGGCGATACTCTGGAGTGGCTCGTATTAGGAGTGTTACGTCGGTTGCGTAAGTATCGTCGCAAATTATTCGAGAAAATGAAGGTAAAAGAAGAGGTAGTAGTCCCTAACCTCAATAGATCTGTAAAAGTAATTACTCCGATCGCACTGGAATTTGCACCCGATGTAGTTCATGCGCATGATTACACAGCTCTTCCAATTGCCGGAGCTATCGTTGAGAAATTACGAGCGGCTGGCAAACCTGCTGCACTGGTATATGACGCACACGAATATGTCCCAGGGGTCGCACACCTGACCAAACCGATGGCCGCGCTCTATACCAAGATTGAGCGTCAATATTCCAAGAAGGCTGCTGCGGTTCTCTCAGTCAGTGAACCCATGAATGACCTCTTGCTGGAACAGTTAAACGTGACTACTCGCCCCACCATTGTGGCAAATGACCCTCTGGTTGATGGCCAAGAGCCTTCAACGAGAAATCTGCGTGAGGATATTGGGGTAGGAGCCGACGTTCCTCTTATGGTTTATTCCGGTGCGGTTGCACCACAGCGAGGCATTCAAACCGCTTTGGCCGCACTTCCTGACCTTCCAGGAGTGCACTTGGTTCTCATCGCCAACCCAAAGAATAAGTCGGTACAAGACTTAGTGGCCAGCGCACCTGAGCTAAGCGATCGTTTTCATGTTGTTCCTTATGTTCCAAACTCTGAATTGGTCTCATATCTTTCAACCGCTGATATTGGATTGATTCCTATTTTGCATCGCCTCAATCATGAGATCTCACTTATCACGAAGTTTGGTGAGTATATGCAGGCACATTTGCCGATCATTGTGAGCGATGTAAAGACAATGTCAGCCGAGGTTGTGCGACTGGGCAATGGAGAGGTATTTATTGCAGAGGATGTCGCTGACTTCGTTCGCGCAGCAAAATTAGTTTTAGCTGACTCTGCCAAATATCGCGCCGCCTACACCGATGAGGTTTTATCGGAACGCTCATGGGAACGTCAGGCCGAAATCCTGCTTACAACTTACAACACAATCGCTAAGGCGACTCCTACCGCACGGGCTCATATGCCGTTTGTAGTCACCGAGCCGGTTGTTATAGAGAGCGTTCAGATCTAAAAGTTAAGCACCCGCTCCAATGACGCGGAAGGCAACACCTTCAAAGTTCTTTCGATCCATCGTGCGACGTCCATCTACAACTGCCTGAACTCCGGGAAAATCTGCCTTGGTTAGCGACTTGTATTCTTTGTGATCGGCTTGAAGGATGACAGCATCGACAGCGTTTCCGATCGCATACGGTGTGAATCCAAGAGAGGTGATCTCCTCATCGGTGTACATCGGATCATTGACGACGACATTTGCACCGCGCGCTTTGAGAGCGGTGACAACTCCGAATATTCCGGAGAAGGCAGACTCCTTAACTCCTCCGCGGTATGAAATTCCCAGGGCGGCAACGGTCTTACCAGTCAGATCGCCAAAATTGTCAGCCAATAGTTTGACCGCATGCTCTGGCATTGCTGCGTTTGCCTCGCGGGCCGAGCGAACAACTGTGGCCTCGGGATCGTTCCAGAGATAGAAGCGAGGATAGATAGGGATGCAGTGACCGCCGACAGCAATACCTGGTTGGTGAATGTGGCTGTAAGGCTGGGAGTTGGAAGCGGCAATTACTTTAGCGATATCAATATTTGCACCTTCGGCGAAGATTGCAAACTGATTTGCTAGTGCAATATTCACATCGCGATACGTTGTCTCGGCTAACTTCGCCATCTCGCTAGCCTCGGAGGTCCCTAAATTCCACACTCCATTTTTCTCAGCGAGATCAGGACGGTCATCGAAATCTAGGACCGCTTCATAGAAAGCAATGCCCGCTGCGGTGCTTGCATCGTTGATACCACCGACAAGCTTTGGATATTTGCGTAGATCTGCAAAGACGCGTCCCGTTAATACTCGCTCTGGAGAGAAGACGAGATGGAAGTCCACGCCGGCCTTCAACCCCGATCCTTTTTCTAGAGCTGGAGCGAAGCGATTGCGGGTTGTGCCTACTGGGAGAGTGGTCTCGTATGAAACGAGTGTTCCAGGCTTAAGACCTGCGGCAATCTTCTCTGTTGCGGCATCCATCCAACCAAAATCAGGAATTCCCTCATTATTTACGAATAGCGGAACGACGATTACTACCGCATCAGATTCGCTAACAGCCGCAGTTGTATCAGTAGTGGCAACAAGGTGGCCTGACGCAACAACTTCAGCGAGATACTCAGCTAGAAAGTTCTCGCCAGGAAATGGCTCGATCCCGGCGTTGATGAGATCTACGGTCTTCTGATTAACATCGCAGCCAATAACGTGATGTCCTTTTTTAGCGAACTGCACCGCAAGCGGTAAACCGATCTTTCCAAGTGCAACGACGG
>DAIOGE010000019.1:1441-3095 GCA_036745375.1 Candidatus Nanopelagicaceae bacterium | reverse complement strand
TTTTTAGCGAACTGCACCGCAAGCGGTAAACCGATCTTTCCAAGTGCAACGACGGCGATCTTCATACTTTTAGCGACCTTTCGAAACTGTGACGACCGAACGAGTATTGGCGCTCTCGATCATTGCGCTTGCTACACGAACCGTAGCTAGACCTTGCTCCATGGTGACGATGCGATCTGTAGCTCCAGGCAACCCAAGAACGGCATCACGGAAAGCCTCATGCTCCATCTTGAGTGGTTCAGGCTTAGCAAAGGCATAGCGAATGACATCGCCCTCGCTGACTCCGCGGAAGGATGCAACGGCATCCCATTGGGTATCCACTGAGGCATTTGCATAGAAGGTGAGGTCGGCAGTCAAGGTATCTGCCACAAAGGTTCCGCGCTCTCCAGTCACAGTAGTGAGACGCTCTTTAAAGGGGGTTAACCAGTTAACTAGGTGGTTGGTGATGATGCCATTTTCAAGTTCACCGACCGCCGCAACCATATCTTCGTGTGGGCGACCAGATTTAAGTGCAGTCTTTGCTGAAACGTTTACAAAAGGTGAGCGAGCGACCCAAGCAGTGAGATCAATATCGTGCGTTGCTAGGTCTTTAATAACGCCAACATCTGCAATACGCGCAGGGAATGGCCCTTGGCGGCGTGTAGCTATTTGATAAACGCTTCCCAATTCACCGGCATCAAGTTTGGCGCGTAATTGCTGAAGGGCTGGGTTGTAGCGCTCGATATGTCCGACAGCTCCAACTAATCCCTTAGCAGAGAATGCATCAGTAATACGTTGCGCTGATTCATTATCAACGGCGAGAGGCTTTTCAATCAGCGCATGTACCCCAGCCTCAGCCAGTGCCAGCGCTAGATCTTCGTGAAAAGCCGTTGGGGCAGCAACCATTGCATAATCAATGCCGAGTGCAATCAACTCTTCAACTTGAGCTACAAGTGGACGAGAACCGGCAACTCCGTGTGGATCTCCCATGGGGTCACATACTCCGACGAGTTCTACTCCGTCGAGTGATCCAAGGACCCGAGCATGGTGGCGACCCATCATGCCTAGGCCGACTAGCCCAGCACGTAATTTCTTCTCAGCCATGTGATCTACTCGCTTAGATTCGGGTTACAACGTCATTAACGACGCTAACAATTTGTTCGAGCTCGGATTGAGTTAATGATGGGTGAACTGGAATTGAGATAACTTCCTTTACCAACTCTTCGGTGACAGGAAGGTCATGAACAGAGTTGAAAGATGGAAGGCGATGAATTGGAGTTGGATAGTAAACATCGCAACCTACTCCGCCAGCCTTGATAAGTTCGATTGCCTTATCGCGAGCCTCGCTGGTGGCGCCAGCTAAACGGATTGTGTACTGGTGGTAGGAGTGCTCACTACCTGGGCGAACATATGGCGTAACAACTCCCTTGAGGTTTGCATCAAGGTAGGCGGCGTTCTGGCGACGAGTCGCTGTCCACGCCTCCACCTTTGTTACCTGTACACGTCCGATAGCAGCATGGATATCGGTCATACGGTTGTTAAAGCCGACAATTTCGTTCTGATAGCGAATAACTCCACCTTGGTTGCGCAACATTCTGCATTGATGCTCTACATCAGCATCGTTGGTAACGATCATTCCACCTTCACCTGAGGTCATATTTTTAGTTGGATAGAA
>DAIOGE010000019.1:0-1341 GCA_036745375.1 Candidatus Nanopelagicaceae bacterium | reverse complement strand
GAAGGGACGATGACCTCATCACCTGGCTTGATTCCTGCAGCCAAGAAACCTAGATGAAGCGCTGAAGTACCTGAGTTAACGGCGATACAACGACGGCCACCAACAAAGCGAGCGAACTCCTCTTCAAAGGCTTTTACCTCTGGACCTTGCGCCATCATTCCACTACGTAGTACGCGATCAACCGCTGCGCGCTCTTCGTCTCCG
Source organism: Candidatus Nanopelagicaceae bacterium (assembly GCA_036745375.1). Taxonomy (GTDB): domain Bacteria; phylum Actinomycetota; class Actinomycetes; order Nanopelagicales; family Nanopelagicaceae; genus PALSA-747. The sequence continues at coordinate 1,137 of DAIOGE010000019.1, read as the reverse complement.
ATGATTGGACGGGCTGCTGGAATCAATTGACTCTCTTCTCCACTAGTTACTTAACCTGTCGGTACTTATTACTTCTCTTCAGCCTTACTTCTCGTTCCTAACTTTTACTCCAACTCACTCAGCTACGAGTTCGTTCTCTGAGATCTCTCGATAAAAACTTTGATCCTGAGGGCATTGGAATCGGCCTCCACCAAGATCTGTGAGGGGAATTCCAGCCTTGCCTACCCAGCGAATACGCTTCGCTGGAACACCAGCCACCAGCGCATAGTCCGGCACATCTTTTGTCACGACTGCACCGGCCGCTACCAGGGCCCATTTACCGATGGTGACTGGAGCGATGCAGACAGCTCGTGCCCCAATGCTCGCGCCATCATGGATCGTTACTCCGACAGCATCCCAGTCGCTACCGCTCTTGAGAGAGAGATCGGTATTGACCGCTCTAGGGAATTGGTCGTTGGTCAAAACTGCAGCGGGACCGATAAAGACTCCATCGCCAAGTTGGGCAGGTTCATAGACCAGCGCATAATTTTGGACTTTGCAGTTGTTGCCGAGGGTTACACCGCTTCCGATGTAGGCACCACGGCCAATAATGCAGTTGGAGCCAAGGACAACTCGGTCGCGTATTTGGGCTAGATGCCAGATCGAACTGCCATCCCCAAGAGTTGCAGAAGCATCCACATCCGCGCTTGGAAGGATCCTTACAGCCATAAATGGAAGTCTAGCGGGTCAGCTTCGCCATCTCGGCGGCAAAAATCGCGTATTCCCGCTCACTATCGAGGTTCTCAGAGGCCCATTTTGCGCCCTGACTTCGCAACCTATCCAATTCCTCGGAGTTCACTTGCCAGCTCTTGAGCCGCTCTGCCACCCCTTCGGGTGTCGACTCGATTGCTCCGGAATTACTAGCCGATATGAGTTCTACACAGCGGGGAAGCGGAGTAGAGATAGTTGCTAATCCGACCGCCATGTATTCGTAGAGTTTGGATGGAACGGCCTCGATAAAGGCCGGGGTGCTTTCTAAGAGCGAGAGTCCGACCCAGGCACCAGCAGCAAACTTCCAAGATTCCTGTGGTGCCAACCTTCCGTGAAATCGCACACGAGTTTGGTTTGGATCATGAGATCGCAACCATTGATCAACGA
>DAIOGE010000018.1:0-15734 GCA_036745375.1 Candidatus Nanopelagicaceae bacterium | reverse complement strand
CCGGCAACGATTCCTTCTTCAACTGCGGCCTTTGCATTACGTACTGCATCTTCAATACGGTGCTTGCGCTCTTTGAGTTCTACCTCAGTCGCAGCTCCTGCTTTGATGACTGCTACGCCGCCAGCAAGCTTCGCCAGACGCTCCTGTAACTTTTCACGATCGTAATCTGAATCGCTCTTCTCGATCTCGGCGCGAATCTGATTGACGCGGCCCTTGATCTGCTCTGCATCTCCAGAACCTTCAACGATTGTTGTCTCTTCCTTGGCAATAACAACCTTGCGAGCACGTCCAAGAAGATCCATGGTTGCAGCTTCGAGCTTCAAACCAACTTCTTCAGAGATGACTGTTCCGCCGGTAAGAATTGCGATGTCCTGCAACATTGCCTTGCGGCGATCACCAAAGCCAGGTGCCTTTACTGCAGCAGAGCGGAAGGTTCCACGGATCTTATTTACAACCAAAGTTGCGAGAGCTTCACCCTCAACATCTTCAGCCAAGATCAACAGCGGCTTTCCAGATTGCATAACCTTCTCGAGGATTGGAAGTAGCTCTTTGATATTTGAAATCTTGGAGTTTGCGATCAAGATGTAAGGATCTTCGAGAACTGCCTCCATACGATCTGTATCGGTTGTGAAATATGGAGAGATATAACCCTTATCGAAGCGCATTCCTTCTGTGAGCTCGAGCTCTAGTCCGAAGGTATTGCTCTCTTCCACGGTAATTACGCCCTCTTTGCCGACCTTGTCCATCGCCTCGGCGATCATCTCGCCGATCGTGGTATCAGCTGCAGAGATAGATGCGGTTGCCGCAATCTGCTCTTTGGTGTCAACGTTCTTTGCCATCTTGCTCAACTCGGCTGAAATTGCTTCGACAGCCTTTTCAATACCGCGCTTAAGAGCCATTGGGTTCGCACCAGCAGCGACGTTACGAAGTCCTTCGCGAACAAGTGCTTGGGCCAAGACGGTAGCGGTAGTTGTTCCATCTCCTGCTACATCGTCGGTCTTCTTAGCAACTTCCTTAACCAGCTCTGCGCCGATCTTCTCCCAGGGATCATCTAGATCAATCTCCTTGGCGATGGAGACACCATCGTTGGTGATTGTTGGGGCGCCCCACTTCTTCTCCAGAACTACATTGCGACCGCGGGGTCCAAGGGTTACTTTGACGGCGTCGGCGAGCGTATTCATTCCCCGCTCCAAGCCGCGGCGTGCCTCTTCGTTGAAGGCGATCATCTTTGCCATGTCTGTTATCTCCCTTTAAGAATCTTCAATAATCGTCATTAGTGATTATCACTCACCTAGGGCGAGTGCTAACCAAACTCTAGCGAAAGGGGCAGGTTGCTTCCAATTCAAAGGTTTAGGAGGTGACTCAAGGAAAGGTGGGGATTTACGCTCGAAATCGGGGGGGCTTAGGCCTCAGCCCCAGACTGGCTGGTCCAACGGTACGGTGGAGAGGGTTGAAAAGCCGACCGTGCTGGGGGCAACTCCCGCACTCACGGCGAGTGAGGTCAGGGCGGCCACCATCGCCCCGTTATCCGTGCATAGACCGATAGGCGGGGTCCGCAGCTCGACCTTGGCCGCCTGGGTGCGGGCGAGCGCCTCGGCTCTTAGCCGGGAGTTCGCAGCTACTCCCCCGGCAATGATCAAAGTTTCGAGCCCGGTCTCGGCACATGCCTTAAGAGCCTTAGTAAGAAGCACATCAACGATGGCCTCCTGGAAAGAGGCGGCCACATCTGCGCGATGAGCCTGAGGTGTTTGCTGCAGATACCGTGAGACCGCTGTCTTTAGCCCACTAAATGAAAAGTCATACTCAGAGTCGGCAAGGCCGCGCGGAAAATTAATTGAGTTGGGATCGCCATCGCGCGCCAACCGATCTATGGCCGGTCCTCCCGGAAAATCCAATTCCAAGATGCGAGCTATTTTGTCGAAGGCCTCCCCCGCTGCATCATCGATTGTTCCCCCAAGCACTCTCACTCCACGAGCCATATCTTGAACTTCAATAATCGAACTATGCCCACCACTCACTAGTAGTCCGATAGCTGGAGTCAGAGGTTTGGATTCATCTAGCGCATCAACTGCAATATGTGATGAGAGATGATTAACGCCATACAAAGGTTTATCGAGAGCGAGAGCCAGACCATGCGCTGCACTTGTTCCTACAAGTAAAGCTCCTATGAGACCAGGGCCGGCAGTTACACCAATTGCATCGAGATCCTTAAGAGATACCTTTGCGACATCTAGCGCTTGCGATATGACGTTTGGCATCGCCTCTAGATGTGCACGACTTGCGATCTCTGGCACCACTCCACCAAAGCGAGCATGCTCTTCAACGCTAGAAGAGATGACATTAGCTAGAAGAGTGCGGCCACGGACAATTCCCACTGCGGTTTCATCGCATGAGGTTTCAATTCCTAGTACGAGAGGTTGGCTACTCATTTTCGCAGCTCCTTGCGCATAACGACTGCAGTCAATCCCGGACCGTAATAGTCGGCGCGTTCGGCGATCTTTCTAAAACCATTGGCAAGATAGAGAGGTTCTGCCTCCACATTACCAACTCGCATTTCCAACATCATCGCCTCAACCTTTTGGTTGCGAGACCAATCAATCATTCGCTTAAGAAACTCTCGAGCAATTCCTCGCCGCCTAAACTCTGGAGCAACAGTCAAAGTCAGAATATCTGTGACATCTCCCGCCAGCATCACACCGGCATAGCCCACAATTTTTCCTTCAAACTCCGCCACGAGATACTGGCGTGACTTTCCCGCAAACTCCTTTTTAAATTGCGCCAAACTCCACGGGTCATCCAGGTAGATTGTTTTTTCAAGATCATAAATGGGCACCAGATCCACATGCGTCCAAGGGCGAAATTTCACACCTTTGGGAGCTGGATAGGCATCTGGCTTGCGAATGTAAATCGGTTCGGTAAAAGATAGGGATGTCAGCGCAAGTTGAGACAGAGCGAGTGCAGTTGGCGGATCTGCATAAATAGGAATAGGCGAACCTGCCAACTCCTCGCGTTGGAGCGTGCGTGCGGGTGCGTACAGTTTTCCGTGAAGATAATGTTCACAGAATAATTCACGCCTCCTGGCATCAATCGTCACAATAAATTCCGGCTCATCGTGGACGTAAGCCATCGCAGCTAAAGATGAGACCCCGATCCATGGGATACCTCTAGCCAAGGCAAAGGCTTGACCGAATGCGATGCCGACTCGAAGTCCAGTAAATGGCCCCGGCCCCATTCCGATGGCAACGCAATCAAACTCTGAAAATCGCTGCAATACCTGTTGAACCAGCTTAGGCAGAACCTCGCCATGGGCCAATGGATCGTCATGGTGAAGTTCAATCTCGCAGACGCCATCGACAATCACTCCAACGGTAGTTCTATCGGTAGAGGTATCAATCGCCAGAGTTCTACTCATAACGCTAAGCCTTCTACCGAAATAATTCTCTCATTTACATCTTCGCCAAATGCGATACTTATTTCGATTGGCTTTTGTAAAAGGCGTTCGGCAAATCCATCTCCCCATTCAATCAAGGTGATGGAGTGTGGGATGCGACTCTCCAAATCCAAGTCATCAAAGAGCGCAAAATCGCTTCCTAAAAGCCGGTAGGCATCAACATGAACAAGTGGAATGAGCCCGGCGTATATTTTTGAGATAACAAATGTCGGTGAAGTGACACCTTGAATCCCGAGAGCGGTGCCGACCCCGCGCGCAAAAGTAGTTTTTCCGGCACCGAGTTCACCGCGTAGAACAACAACATCACCTGCACCAAGTTTGCGCCCCACCCGTATTCCGAACTCTTCCATCTCCTGAACGGAGCGGATGTGAAAGGAACTAGCGGACATAGGTACAGGTTAATAGAAAAGGGCCTGACGATTTCTCGCCAGGCCCCATCTAACTCAACTTCTAGCCGTTATTAATCCTCGGCGTAGAACTTAGGAAGTGCAGGTGCAAACTGCAGATCACGAGTAGTGCCGCCCATCTTGCGAACTACCGTGTAGAGGTTTCCGCCCGACATATCTTGACCTTTTTCTGATGCGTAGGCTAGAAGGTCAGCAACTGCAATGTATTGCTTTACATTGAAGTTGCAATGGTTGGTGCCATTGGCGGCAGGTGTCGTTGTTATTGGAGCGCCCTTTGCATCAAATGTTGTGTAATGCGCCGGGGTTACTCCAAAGAGTGCGATCAGATCATATGGAGGACGACCCTTGCCCAAGGTTGCTTGACGCTCTGACTCCCATTGCTTGGCATACTGCTGCGCCAGGTAGGTCAGATCGCCGGCAGGAGTAACTGGATCAGCTACACCTGTCATCGCAACTGTTGGGACATTGACTTTTCCAGTCCACTGAGCGAGCGAGCGCATTTTGGTCTGCGCTGCAGCACTTGCAGTTGCACGTGGAGCCTGTGCCAAGTAGCCCAACAATCCAGCTGTAGCGGTGGAACCGCTGAGAGCTGCATTGAAGATGGTCGACTCAGATGCCACGCGAGTGGCGTAATTAGTCTTCGTGTTATCAAAGATCGCACCGCCAGATTGCAATTCGATGTCATAGGTAACAAGGACACCGAGCGCGGCAGCAGTTGCGCCATTTTCGAGCACAGCCAAGGCAGGGCTAGCAGCTGCTGCGAAAGAGGTGTACGCGGAGCTGTTAACGGAGCCAGGGCCAGTGGTTGAATCAAAGTGCGCACTCTGAGTTGGAATGCCTGCCATCAAGCCGACAAGTAACAGAGCAGAACGACTTGGAACCTGATCTAGACCAGCTGCGTGAATTGTTGCAGGAGTTGTATCAGGCCAGGCCCCTGATGCCATGTTGGCTTGGAGCTTTCCGAGAACGGTAAATACCTTTCCGAGATCACCCATCGCTTCGGCGTAACCGGCAGCACCTGGATCGTAGTTACCAGCCTTGATTGATGGATCAAAGAAGGTCTTTAGCCCCCACAAGAAATCGCCGGCCATTTGTAGCTCTGCTTCTACAGAAGGTGAAGCTACGCATAGCGGACCTGCTGCAGAGAGCGCAGCGGCATCTTTTTCAGCGAGTGTTTGTGTGATGAAACCACCGAGCGATGCACCCCACGCAATCACATGCTTTGTCGTCGTGAATTTGGATTCGAAAGTTGTGATCAACTCTTCATCGGTTGCCACACCAGAATCAGCATTCCATCCCTGTCTGGCAAAGCCAGAGCCCATAACGGCAAAGCCCTTACCGAGTAGATACTTAATAACGGAGGTATCTCCACCTGGAACGGGTCCTGGCTCTGGAGTATTGGTGATCTTGTAACCTCCGACAACTGGAAGTGCCGCAGGAAGATCAACGTTATATCGATATCCGTGTGACCAGAGATAGACAGTTCCGTTGAAATTTGCAGGAACTTGCATAACGTAAGGAGCTCCATCGCTGGTTGCACCTACGCACGATTGGACTGGGAACTTTCCGTCGCACAAAGGAGCGGCAGAAGCGACTGTCGGAATAGCCACAACTGTAGTAACTGCCAATGTGACGCTACCCAGTACAGCCATTCTCTTGAGATTTCGTAGAGTTTTCATTAGTTGTTTGGCAATCCCTTCGCTGGCATTGCAGGACGCTTGCTTACTGTCTTGATAACGGCGCCTGTTCCGGAGTCCGTTGTATAAAGCGTGTACGTCCCACCGGCAGGTTTAATTGCTCCAGTTGGACCATAAGTTCCGAACCAGTACCCGTTGTAACCAACGTGGCTAGTTGCGCTATATCCAAGAGGGGCAAAGCCGGCAGAGGCGAATGTTGCGCCACTCTTAGCAATTGCTTTGAGGAGTGAGGCGCGGGTCAGATTAGTACCCGCGGCACGCAACGCTTCAACGGTCAACATTGCAGTGTTCATTCCCTGCAACACATTGTTGTCGAAGGCTACGCCTGCGTTGTACTTGGCATTGATTGCTTGGAACTGAGCAACATATGGGTCGGTCGTATCTGTTGGAGCAGGAAGGAACGAAGTTCCAATCGCACCATAAAGAAGACCTACTGCTGTTGGACCTGCGACAGTTGCGATTGTCGTTCCATCGCCACCTACTGAACCTAAGATCCATTGTGTCTTAAAGCCAGCTTTATAAGCACCGCCAAGTGCGGCTGCGGAAGCAGATGAGACTCCAAACATGATGGTGACATCTGGCTTGGCTGCTGCGAGTCCAGCAATCCACTTTCCGACTACGGTTGGATCAGCTTGCGAACCACTTGCATACGGAATCTTGGCAATGAACTTGGTCCCTGCTGTTGCAAAACCCTTCAGGGCATCAGCACCGAAGTCATCATCTTGGTAAATAATCGCAACGCTCTTGCCCGCGAAATTATCCTTGATGTACTGGCTCATGATCTTGGCTTCCATGACATACGAAGGAAGTACCGTATACGTGGTTGGATACTTAACTGGATCGGCAAAGCCGCTAAAACCAGAGTTAATAAATAGGCGTGGAACTCCATGGTCATTGATAAACCGAGTGGTCGCCTCATTTTCTGCGGTGCCGAGTGAGCCGACAATCGCCAAGATTTTATTTTGAAGGACCAGATCGTTGGTCACAGACTTTGAAAGTACTGGGTTGTATGCATCATCTTTGATAATCAAGTTGATCTTGCGGCCATTTACTCCACCATTGTCATTGACATAGTTGAAATAAGCCTGCATGGCATAAGGAACTTTGTTATAACCAGGGGCAGCTGCACCAGTGAGTGGCGAAGTGATTCCCAAAGTAATAGTTGATTGGGTTACCCCATCAGCCTTGTACGGATTTAAGGCGTGAGCGGGCAACGCGTTGATCACCAGAGCGGCGGTAGCCACCGTGGCGAGAGCAAGTTTTCCGCGCTTCGTGCGACGATGAACGAGCATGTTCTTCCTTTCATTGAGGGTATTCCAGGAGATGCTTGCGGTTTGGATTTATGTAGTTGTGAACTTCTTATACAACTTCTTAACTAACTGGGCGGAGCCTAAACCATTCGGAAGGAAAAGGACCACGAGAATCAGCAACAAACTCATTGCCAACCCCGGTAAGTTCGCGCTGACCTTCTGCGAATTTCCCAGATGCGTTGCGAGCGTTCCGGAGAATTCAGGTATGGCCACGAGAACTACTGCGCCGACAATGCTACCTGCGAGGTTACCGACCCCCGCAAGTACCGCCCCTGTAACTATCGCGAAAGAGAGCGAGAGTGGGAATGCAGAGGGGGTAACCAATCCAAGAAGCAGACCAAATAGGGCACCAGCAAGGCTTGCTAACCCTGAACTCACCGTGAAAGCCAAAACTTTGCCGCGAGCCACATTTATACCCGCTAGACCCGCTGCGACGGGGTTATTTCTACTCGCTCTCCAATTACGCCCGAAGCTGCTGTGTAACAAATTTGTTATAGCCCAGAGAGTAAAAAGTGCGAAAATCGTGGTGATCCAAAAGAACCATTTATATTGAGTAAAACTGCTTCCCTCAATCTTGGTGATCCAAGTTGGAGGATCTCCGATATCGAAATTCAACCCTTGCTCTCCACCTAGAACTCTGAATTGATCGGCGAGTGTTGGAAGGCCGACAGCAAGCGCCAAGGTTGTTCCGGCTAAATACGGTCCAGATAGTCGAGCGGCGGCAACACCCAAAATAAAACCAGAGATAGTTCCAACAATCACTCCAAAGAGAATTGCAATCTCAAATGGAAAGTTCCATTTAACAAATGAGAGCGCAGCGGCGTAGCCACCTATCGCCATGATCGCACCATGTCCCAAAGAGATTTGACCTGAGTATCCCGTCAGCAAAACAATGGATGAAATTGCAATTACATATACCGCAACTTGAGCCCCTTGATATGTACGAAGCTCATCTACAAATCCGCTCAGCAAGAGCAGAACTGCACCTGTCAGCGTGAGCAAACCTCCGTGAACCAAAGGCGAGAAGCGGCGGCTACGCATGGCGACCAACTTTGCTCCCAAAAATCCCACGTGGTCGCACTAATAGAACGATCATGAGAATGATAAATCCCATGAGGAAGGTCACCGAACTTCCGATGTATTGCAAGATAAATGAGAATCCCACTCCCAGAACTACTCCCCCAACAACCGCTCCGATAAGTGAGTCGAGTCCACCAATTACCGCCGCGATAAAGCCCGATACAAATAGCAGGTCAAGAGAGTTTGGAGAGAGCGTTGAGGTTGGAGTAATGACGGCTCCTGCGACGGCGCCAGCTGATCCAGCAAAGGCCCAACCGATATTTCGAACTCGCGCGACTCGAACTCCAGCTAACTGCGCGATCTCTGGTTGAAATGATGCAGCTCGAAGCGCAAGTCCGAGATCGGTGTATTTAAAGATGATGCCGAAAACTGCGAGTACTGCGGCAGATGAGAGAACGATCATCGAGTTCTGTGGTGAGAACGGAATTGTGTGTGTTCCAAATGTGAAGCCTTTTGCGGAGAGTGGAGAGGGGTACTGCAAGAAGGCATTGCCCCAGATAAGCCCAATCAAACTTTGTATAAGTCCCAGTAATCCCAGTGTCGCAATCACAGGCGCAATCTCTGCGATGGGGCCAGACTTCACACGCTTAGTGAGTACTCGAATGAAGAGCAGATCGATAGATGATCCCAGAAGAGCACCGGCAATTATCGCGATGGGAAGGGAGACCCAGTAGTTATGCGTGCGTAGAGTAATTTCATAACCGATGTAGGTAGATAAAACCGCCTGACCCGATTGGGCAAAGTTAATCACTCGAGTCGACCGCCATACTAAAACGAGTGCCAACGCCATAAGCGAATAGATCGCTCCGCTACTTAGCCCAATTAGTAAGGTATCGATAAACATCGTCAGATTCCCAGGTAGGCGGAGCGGAGTTGAGGATCAGCAATAAGTTCATCTGAGGTGCCACTTGCCACAAGCGCTCCTAGGTTTAATATCAACCCGCGATCTGCGATTCGAAGTGCACTCATAGCGTTCTGCTCCACCAAGAGGACGGTTAAGCCAAATTGTGTCCGAAGTGCGCCAATGGTCTTAAAGATCTCTTCAATGATGAGTGGGGCCAAGCCCAGTGAGGGCTCATCAAGAAATAAGAGTTTTGGACGTGAAATAAGTGCGCGTCCAATAGCCAACATCTGTCGCTCGCCACCACTTAAGGAATCTGCGCGCTGTCCTAAACGTGCAGCTAAGACTGGAAAGATTGACAGAGTTTGCTCACGCGCGATTTCAACGTCTTTCTTATCGCGTCGCCAAATACCGCCTAGGGCTAAGTTTTCCGAGACCGTTAGTTCAGGGATTACCGCCCTGCCTTCTGAGATATGCACGATTCCTTGACGTGCTAACTCCTCAGGCTTCTGGCCGATTAGCGAGACCCCGTTCCAACTCGCCATTCCCTGACTCGGAGTTATAAGGCCGCTGAGCGCTCGAATCAATGTGCTCTTTCCAGCACCGTTCGCACCGATGAGCGCTACCAGCTCACCTGGGCGAATATGAAAGGAGAGTTCGTGGACTGCATTAACCGCCCCAAAATCCACAGACAGATTACTTACGACTAATCCCTCACTCATTCGGCAGCATCGCCACCTAAATATGCTGAAATTACTGCAGGATTCTTCTTAATCTCTTCTGGCGTTCCGTGAGCAATGAGCACACCAAAATCGAGCACGTATATGCGATCACAAACGCTCATGATTACATCCATGTGGTGTTCAACTAAGAGCACAGCTCTATCCCTGCGGAAACGCAGTACAAAATCTTTCAGCCACGAGATATCTTCGGCGCCCAATCCCCCTGCGGGTTCATCGAGGAGCAAAATTTTGGGGTTGCTAATTACCGCTCGAGCCATGGCCACGCGTTTAGATATTGGATAAGGAAGATCAGATGCTCGCATATTGGAAAACTCCGCGATGCCAAATTGGCGCATCGTGCTTTGTACTCGGTCCTTTGCTATTCCTTCCGATCGGACGTCGAGTCCAAGCAGAGCTGAGAATGGATTGCGCTTTTGTAAGTGGGTAGCTCCCACTAAGAGATTTTCCATGACTGATAACTCACCGAATAGCCCAACTCCTTGAAGAGTACGCGACAATCCCATCTCAGCAAGTTCATGAACCCGTGGCCATTTACGTAGTTCACCACCAATATAGAGCGATCCACTGGTTGGAGTAACTAGACCAGTTAAAACATTAAATAGCGTAGTTTTGCCGGCGCCGTTGGGGCCGATTATTCCAACGACCTCACCGGGGTTAATCTCAATTGAAACTTCTGAGAGTGCGCGCAATCCTCCGAAGTCCACGGTGACCTTCTCCATGCGCAATGCAAAGGGGCTTTGCATGAAAATCACTCCTCACCATTGAGACCGAATCGAGTTAGTAGATTCTAGGTACTCTCGAGGCGATTCGCGTAACTATTTCGTAGTTAATTGTTCCAGAGGCGGCGGCCCACTCGTCGATGGAATATCCATCTCCGCCCATAACAGTGACGTAATCTCCAGCTTCGGCTTTTGAGTCTAGTCCGAGATCCACCACGCATTGATCCATAGAGATTCTCCCAACGAGTGGAGCGCGTCGACCATCAAAATAAATTCCGGCAGTATTTGCTGTAGCGCGGGGTAATCCATCGGAGTAACCCATTGCTACAACCCCAAGTTTTGTATCGCGTTCGAGTATCTCATTGCCACCATACCCAACTGCGTCGCCAGCTTTGGCGGTTTTTACGAGGTGAAGTTGCGCTTTGATGGTCATCGCGGGGAGCAAGTGGAAATCAGATGCTGGACCCATGTGTTGCACATCAGGGGATTGCCCATACATGGCTATGCCCAATCGGATCATTGAATGATGTGCACTAGTGCGAGTAAGCGAGGCTGCGGAGTTAGACAGATGTACTCGTTCTGGGAGCAAACCCGCACTTTCCAACTCTGCAAGTGCATTAAGAAATTCTGACTCTTGTTGTGAGTTGAAATTGGATTCAGGTTCATCTGCTCTAGCAAAGTGCGACCAAAAGCCGGCTAAAACATATTGATTCTTGTGCTCCACCGCGAAGCGCAAGAAATCTTCCCACTCGTCAAGAACTCCGCCGCGCCTCATTCCAGTATCAACTTCAAAGTGAATCCGTGGCGTTATGCGCAACCTCATAGCTTCACTAAGAATTTCCTCAAAGAGTTGAATGGATGAGACCGAAAGGTCAATATTGAGTTTTATCGCACTCTCAAAATCATCATGCGGAGGGGTAAGCCAAGCAATAAGAGGAACATCTATACCCGCCTCACGAAGAGCAATCGCTTCTTCAAGAAGTGCAACCCCCAGCCAATGTGCGCCTGATTCAATTGCTCTCGTTGCAACAGGAATTAACCCATGACCATATGCATCGGCTTTCACTACGGCCAAGATTTCAGAGTTAGTGCGCGAACGCACCTGGGCGATGTTATGTGAAATAGCATCGAGATCGATTTGCACAAAAGCTCGCACCACTAAATCCTCTCGATAACGACCATGGCAGAGGCAATGCCGGCATCGTGAGAGAGTGTGAGGTGAACCCTGTCCCCAGCGATCCGCTCCGCTAATGCTCCTGTAAATACAAATGATGGCTTTCCGGAAGGTTCGTTGATGATTTCCACATCATGCCAGGAGAAAAGGTTACGAGCGTCGAGCGCCTTCACCAGCGCCTCTTTAGCGGCAAAACGCGCAGCGAGCGAGGAGAGGCTCATACGCCCCTCTCGCTCTGTAAATACACGTGCTCGTAGCCCTGGAGTTCGCGCAAGAGACTCCTCAAAGCGAGCGATATCAACGACATCAATACCAATTCCTAAAATCATGACGGTTGCTTCTTTGAGGGCCATGCCCGATCTGCCGCAATCAGAAAAACTAGAATCGATCCACCGAGAAATACCCCTCCTAGCAGATCACTAAACCAGTGCGTATTTCGCATGAGAGATACTACGCAGACCGTGGCTGTTATAACTCCCACCAATGAATACAGCTGGAGAAATTTTGTCGCCCCAAATTTTGTGTAGCGATACAACAAATACGCGAGTGCTCCCCACGTGAGTAGAGCGTTAGAGGAATGACCACTCGGGTAAGAACCGACAGCGCCACTATGCACAATATCGAAATTAAAACGTGGTTTAGATCGACCAAAGAATATTTTCGCTAACCCGACAACGCCATTGAGTAAAAGTAGCGCTGCCACGGAAAAGTTGATGGGGCGCCAAGACTTAAAGCGGTATGAGAGCAAAACAGCTGTTACAAGTAAGCAAGTTGCCGTGAGACTTCGCAAACCTAGGTCATCCAAAGCGAGCAGGATATGACTGGGTACACCTCGGAAGGTGTGATGTTTAAGTGCCTTTATCGTGTGATCAAGATGGTAGAGAAAGCTCTTTGAAAGTACTTGTTCTGTAACGATTAAGAAAGCTATGAAGAGAAGGAGTGATATTTTTATTGCACGATTTCGCTCTTGCCGGCGATGAACTTCCAGCGAGCCCCAATTCATTCGACCGTGACCGACTTAGCCAAATTACGTGGTTGGTCAACATCATTGCCTCGCGCAACCGCCATTTCGTAGGCGATTACTTGAAGTGGAACTACTGCCAAGACCGGTTGCAAGAAATCGTGTGAGGTCGGAATACGGATGTTGTGAGTCGCACTTGCTAGGTCGCTATCTCCTATTGCAATCACGATGGCACCACGAGCCTTGACTTCCTGCACATTGCTCGCCATCTTTTCGTAGAGCGGAGTGCTAACTGGCGGCATGATCGCGACCACAGGTGTGCCTTCATCAATAAGAGCAATTGGCCCGTGCTTGAGTTCCCCGCCGGCAAAGCCCTCGGCATGCATGTAGGCCAACTCTTTAAGCTTTAAAGCGCCTTCAAGCGCCGTGGGGTAACCAACATGGCGACCTAAAAAGAGAATGGATGAAGCATCTTTAAATTTGCGAGTAAGTGCACGCAATGGTTCTACGGTCTCAAGTACTTGCTCAACCTTATCTGGAAGGTCTGCGATCTCTGCATCGATCTCGGCGTAAAACTCTTCTGTGATAACCCCGCGTACGCGACCTAAATGCAGAGCGATCAAATACATGGCAATCAACTGGGTGGCGAATGCTTTGGTTGAAGCGACGGCGATTTCTGGACCTGCGTAGGTGTAGAGCACGGCATCTGATTCACGAGGGATGGTTGATCCGTTGGTATTGCAAACCGCAAATACTCGTGCGCCATGCGACTTGGCGTAACGCAAAGCCATCAAGGTGTCCATGGTTTCACCCGATTGCGAGATTGGAATTACCAGAGTGGATGAATCGACGGAAGGATCGCGGTATCGATATTCAGAGGCAAGTTCGACATCAACTGGGACATTGGCCCATTTTTCAATGGCATATTTACCAACTAAGCCAGCGTGAAATGCCGTACCGCATGCGATGATGACAACTTTGGAAATTCCCTTGAGATTTATTCCATCTGTTATCTCAGGACCTAGACCTTGAGTGCGTCCAATCAAAGTATCGGCGATAGCCTTTGGCTGCTCATAAATCTCTTTGAGCATGAAATGCGGATAGCCGCCTCGTTCGGCGGCAGAGGCATCCCAAGAAATTTCATATTCACGAGGTTGTAAAACATTGCCCGCTAGATCCGTCACGACGATGCTGGAGGCTGTTATATCTACAACCTCATCTTGTCCAAGTTCCAAGGCGCGCTTGGTGTGAGAGATAAATGCGGAGACATCGGAGGCTAAAAAGTTTTCACCAACGCCGACGCCGACAACGAGCGGTGAGTTACGGCGAGCTCCAACGATGCGCCCAGGTTCATCACTATGAATTGCAAGAAGTGTAAAAGATCCGCGCAACTGCGAACAGACTTCACGCATGGCTGCTGCCAGATCACCGCCATGGCTCTTGCGTGCATCGCTCAAGAGGTGAACTACTGATTCAGTATCTGTCTCGGATTTGAAGTGATGTCCGCGTTTTTCTAGCAGCTCACGAAGTTCGACATAATTCTCAATGATTCCATTATGAATTAAGGCAAGCTTGCCTTCATTATCGAGGTGAGGGTGGGCGTTGAGATCAGTTGGGCCGCCGTGAGTCGCCCAACGTGTATGTCCAATTCCAGAGTGAGCAACGGGATTATCTTCACCCAGAAGAGATTCGAGATTGGCGAGCTTTCCAGCCTTCTTCTCGACCCAGAGCGGTCCACCTTCGGCAACAACTAATGCGATACCTGCCGAGTCATAACCGCGATATTCCAGACGACGCAATCCTTCGAGTACTGGTGAGAGTGCCAAGGCCTTACCGGTATATCCGACAATGCCACACATGGCGAGTACCCCTTTAAATCGTCGTTACGAGAGTTCTGATCTTACTAGGAGAGCCAATTCTTCTGCCATCTGCTTCGCAATACTTGCGCTCTGCGCCTCAACCATGACGCGGACCAGGCTCTCGGTGCCCGATGCACGGACCAAAATTCGCCCAGCGGAACCCAACTCTTTCTCTTTTGCGGATATTGCCTCTCGCAAAGTTGTAGAGGTTGCCAGCTTCTCTTTAGCAACGCCTTTAACATTTATTAACTCCTGCGGGAATCTCTCCATAATCTGAGCCAACTCCGCCAGCGACTTTCCACTTGATTTAACTGCTTGCATTAAATGGAGTGCAGTTAGTAGCCCATCTCCAGTGTTTGCGTAATGTCGCATAATGATGTGCCCAGATTGCTCGCCACCTAATACAAATCCATCCGCCAACATTTTTTCTAATACGTAGCGATCACCAACCGCGGTAATTTCAACATTGATATCTAGGTTCTCCATGGCTTTGAAAAATCCCAAATTACTCATGACAGTTCCGACAACGGTCTCATGAGTCAGCAATCCGCGACTCTGCCAATCGGCCGCCAAAATCGCCATAATGAAATCACCATCAACAACATTGCCCTCATGATCAATGGCTAAGCAGCGATCGGCATCCCCGTCATGGGCGATACCTAAATCTGCCCCAGTCTCAATCACTTTAGCTTTGATGTTTTCTAGATGAGTGGAACCACAATTCTCATTGATATTCCAACCATTTGGCTCGTTGGATATTGCAATGACATCTGCTCCAGCGCGGCTATACGCCTTTGGGGCAACACGAGAAGACGCACCATTGGCGCAGTCAACAACGATTTTTAAGCCTGACAAATTTGTGGTTAATGAGTTGAGAAGGTGAAAGATGTAACGCTCTGCCGCTGAATCATCATTGATGACGCGACCAACGTTTCGGCCCGTGGGGCGCTCCCACGCCTCTCCCATACGATTTTCAATAGCAGCTTCCAAGGCATCATCAAGTTTTCCGCCACCTTTGGCGAAGAACTTGATTCCGTTATCTGGCATTGGGTTATGCGATGCACTGATCATGACACCTAAATCAGCACCACTCTCGGCAACTAAATGTGCGATTGCAGGAGTAGGAAGAACCCCAACGCGGTATACATCGACACCAGCACTAGCTAAACCAGCAACAACTGCGGCTTCGAGAAAGTCACCAGATGCACGGGAATCTTGACCAACGATTGCACGTGGTCGATGTCCTTCGAATGCGCCGAGTTCGCCCAATATATGGGCTGCGGCAATAGATAAATCAACAGCAAGTTCGGCTGTTAAGAATCCATTGGCAAGACCTCGAACACCATCGGTGCCAAAGAGCGCCATTTAATAGAGCAATCGCGTAATAAGAAAATTAACGCTTGCTGTATTGCGAACGCTTACGTGCCTTCTTCAGACCGTACTTCTTACGCTCGATGACACGTGGGTCACGAGTAAGGAAGCCAGCCTTCTT
>DAIOGE010000017.1:12706-15994 GCA_036745375.1 Candidatus Nanopelagicaceae bacterium | reverse complement strand
CGAATCGGATTTCGAGTGGTGTTGGGGTGGCTCGAGGTAATCACAATCTTCTTGCCAACGAGAGCATTGACCAACGTGGATTTACCAACGTTAGGTCGGCCAATAACCGCAACGAATCCGGCGCGGTGCTCTGTTGTCATAGGCATAGTCTCCCATTAAACGGCTAGCGGCCCTACCAACTCCATGAGATCCGCAACTGAAGTAACAATTTCTGCGGTGCGCTCCCCGATCAGTCGATGACACCCATCGCTCGTTGGAGAATTAATTGGTCCTGGAACTGCAAAAACGGGTCTAAAAATCTCTGCAGCATCACGTGCAGTCCTAAGTGAGCCGCTCCGAAAAGCAGCTTCAACTACAACGGTGGCACGAGAGATCCCAGCAATAAGTCGATTGCGAATCAAAAACCTGGCAGGTATGGCGTGCACATTCGGCAATACCTCCGACAGCAGCAAACCGCCTTCGAGAATCTGGCGAAAGAGTCGATCATTTCCACTAGGGAAAATTGAGTTAACTCCACAGCCAAGGATTGCGATGGTCTCCCCTTCTGCAACAAGTGCACCGCGATGTGCCGCGCTATCTATCCCGTATGCCCCACCGCTGACCACACTCCATCCGCGGTCAACTACACCTGCCGCAAAATCGCCAGCAATACGCGAGCCGTAGTCACTCGGGTTTCGAGTTCCCACAATCGCTATTGAGTTCTCTGCATTTTCAAGCGCTTCACGATTACCGCGGCCGATAAGCGCGATAGGCGGAGCTTTCAGATCCTCGAGAGAAGCAGGCCAATCTGAATCTTCCCGCGAAATAAGGAAGGCACCAATACTTTCAAGCTCCTCGAATAATCGTTCCCCATTCAGAGAGGCAAGGGCTTCCTGTAGAGATTTTCCTCCACGTTTGTTCTCTGCATACTGACCTGCTCTTATGCGATCTAGGAATTCAGAAGCTCCATACTGGCGATAATGCGTGCTCCAGATTTCATTCCCGCCTTCGAAGAGGGCAAGAAGCAAGAGATGTTCTGTCACCTCAGATGGACTCACGGTATCTGCGAACCTTCTCGCAGCCGATGTGCATCTTGCACATCTTCTAATCCCGGAATTGTTGAACCTCGCCGATCAGCAATTGACCAAGAGGTACGTAGAACCTTGTGATAACCGCGAGCGCTCAACCTTTCGTGATCGAGTTCGGCATGAAGAAATGCCATCGCCTCTCGCCTAGCTCGATATTTATGACGCAACTGACTAGCTGGAATTCTTGAGTTGAGTTTCCAAGAATCAGCTTTAAATCTCTCGGCCGCGACTTCGCGACCTTGGATGACTCTGGCTCTCACATCAGCGCTTGATTCTCCAGGTTCAATGGCAGACAACTCAACGCGAGACGGAACTTCTACATAGGATCGAATATCAATTCGATCTAGCAAGGGACCGGAAATCTTCTGCATATAACGCCTAATTTGAACTGATGAACATGTGCAAGCCAGACCTCTCCCGTTGAATCGTCCGCAAGGACATGGGTTTGCGGCCAGCACCAGTAGAAAGTCCGCGGGAAAGGTGATGGTTCCAGAAACTCGAGAGATGGCAACAGTCCCTGACTCCAAAGGTTGGCGAAGTGCATCAAGGACCCCCGCGTTGCACTCCGGGGCCTCGTCGATGAAGAGCACTCCTTTGTGAGCCAGTGAGCAGGCCCCCGGGCGAATTGAATGAGCACCCCCTCCAACCATTGCAATGGATGTCGTCGTGTGGTGCGGAGCGACGAAGGGAGGAGTTCGGGAATCCACCTGTCGCTCTGCCAGCGCTCCCGCTATCGAATGGATTGCTGCAACTTCCAACGACTCTTGAGAGCTAAGTTCTGGCATCACCGAGGGAATTCTCTCCGCCAGCATCGTCTTTCCAGTCCCTGGAGGTCCCAAGAAGAGCAGATGGTGTCCACCGATAGCCGCGATCTCAAGTGCAAATCTGGCAGACCTTTGACCAACTACTTCGCTCAGATCTTTTATCTCTGGTACGTGAAGAACGGGTTGCTTCAGTTCAACGTCGGGAATCACTCCCTCCTCAAGATATTGAAGAACCTGGCTCAGGTGAGCAAAGGGAATCGGTTTGAGTCTTGTGAGACCTCGCGTCTCTGCGAGATTCTCTGCGGGAATAATTGCACTCTCAATCCCCAACTCCTGTGCGGCAATAAGCGCTGGCAGTACACCACGGATTGGTTTGATTGATCCATCTAAAGAGAGCTCTCCCATGATTACTTGAAAATCGTGGTTTACCTTTGTAACAACCCCCTGTGCGATAAGTAATGCAACTGCTATCGGAAGATCAAAGCCTGAACCGCTTTTATGCAACCACGCTGGGGAGAGTGAGACAGTCACCCGCTTGTTAGGCCACTGCGCTCCTGAATTATGTAGCGCCGAACGCACTCGCTCCTTCGACTCCATAAGTGCGGCATCAGGAAGCCCGAGGAGCGAATAGCCCGGTAATCCATCGGAGATATCAACCTCTACGTCAACGAGTTCACCGTGCAATCCAACAAGTGCAATGCTTTGAGTGCGGGCAAGAGTCACTACAAAACTCCCGCACGATACTCAACCTCAGGCTTTAAACCGCTCCTAAAGTGAACTGCCGCGCAATCAATTCTGTAGTCAGCCCCCCACTGATCATGAGTGGCGATCCATGCCAAAGCTAGCCGCTGTAATCGAAGAGCTTTGATAGGAGTGATGGCTTCAAGGGGGTGGCCATATCGTGAACTAGTCCGACTCTTCACTTCTACAAATAAGAGCATCGCTCCATCGCGTGCAACGAGATCAATCTCGCCCTCTTTTATTCGCCAGTTTCTGGCAACGATTGCGATTCCTTGACCTTCTAAATAGGAGGCGACCAGGGTCTCCCCATCTGCGCCAATTCTTTGTAATGCTCGCGCCATATGGCAAAGGTAATGAGAGTGAAAAATAACTCAGTTGTGCAATGAGCACCTTGTTGAAAATAATTACCTGTTGATAGAAATAGCAGCGATATTTGCAAAGCTCATTCGATGAATCGGCGTAACACCCAACTCCCCCAGAGCCTTGGTGTGCGCCGCGGTGATGTAACCCTTATGTTGGGCAAAGCCATAACCGGGATATTGAGAGTCAGCGGCGATCATGATGCGATCGCGGTAAACCTTTGCCAAAATCGAGGCAGCACTGATGCTGAGTGCAACTTGATCGCCTTTCCAGACCGCAAGATTCGGGATTGCTAAACCCTCGATGGCATAGCCATCGGTTAAGACATATTCCGGTTGAGTTGAGAGCGCATTGAT
>DAIOGE010000017.1:0-12606 GCA_036745375.1 Candidatus Nanopelagicaceae bacterium | reverse complement strand
CGATGGCATAGCCATCGGTTAAGACATATTCCGGTTGAGTTGAGAGCGCATTGATAGCTCGACGCATCCCTACCAAATTAGATTTATGAAGTCCTACTCGATCTATCTCTTCAGGGGATATTTCGATAATTGAGTAGGCCAGCGACTCGGCCTGGATCACTTCAAAGAGCTCTTCGCGTACTTTCTCAGTGAGGGCCTTGGAATCGCGAACGCGCGAAAGTTCCACTGAGTCTGAGTTTTGGAGAATTACTGCGGCTACTACAAGTGGACCAGCACATGGACCGCGGCCAGCTTCATCGACTCCAGCAATGCGCGAAATTCCACTTGCGCGAAGAGAGCTTTCAATCCCCACCATTAGGGGCTCTTTTTAACCGGAACCTTCGATAAGTCGTGGCCTACAGAGAGAAATTTGAAATGATTAATAGGCCACACAACGAATTCGGCTCGACCCACTACGTCACTCAACGGAACGAATCCCTTATGGACATCGTCGGTGTGGAAACGTGAATCAGCACTCGCTGCACGGTGATCACCCATTACCCAGATAAATCCTTTAGGCACGGTGATATCAAACTTGGAATCACTCGGAGTATTTCCAGGGTAGAGGTAGTTCTCGTTAATGGAGACGCCATTAACCTGCAGTCGTCCTTTGGCATCGCAGCAGACAACATGATCGCCACCAACACCGATTGTGCGCTTAACAAGATATTGGGTAGCTGGGTCAGGAAGAATTCCGACGTCAACTAATCCGCGCTTCAATTCGCGTGCTACATCATTTCCACTTGGAGCAGGAGGTGATCCCAACCAATTTGCTGGATCCTTGAATACAACAACTTCTCCGCGACGAATATCGCTAAACAAAGCCGAGAATTTATTGACGGCAATGCGATCGCCAATGCCAAGAGTGTTCTGCATCGAACCAGAAGGCACGTAAAAGAAATGTATAAAGAAGGTCTTGATGATGACCGCGACTACAAGCGCCGACACAACAATGATCGGAACTTCTCGAAGTAGCGAACCCTTCTTGGGAAGGCGCATTTTAAGAGTGATTAAGCTTGTTCAGCTGGAGTTTCAGACTCAGCAACAACCTCTTCAGTGGCTGCAGGAGCTTCGACAACTGCCTCTGTAATGATCTCTTCAGTAATTACTTCCTCAACGATCACATCTTCAACAATGAACTCGTTGTTAGCGCCACGACGCTCTTTAATCTTGGCAGCCTTACCGCGTAGATCGCGGAGGTAGTACAACTTGGCGCGACGGACATCTCCACGGCGAACCATTTCAAACTTTTCGATAACTGGGGTGTGTACTGGGAAGGTACGCTCAACGCCAACTCCGTATGAAAGCTTGCGGATTGTGAAGGTCTCGCGGACGCCTGAACCCTGGCGGCGGATAACTACGCCTTGGAAGACCTGGATACGGCTCTTGGAACCTTCGATAACACGAACGTGGACCTTGATCTCATCGCCAGAGCGGAAGTTAATAATGCCCTTTTTGAGCGAGGCGGCATCAACCGCATCCAAAACGTTCATGGGTAATCCTTTGCTTGTGGGGCCCCCTTGAGAGGGTCCGTCATGTAGAAAGAGTTGCTGAAGGTCGTATCTTGCCACATGGGGGCAGGGCTAGCCAATTTCGTGGGTCAACAGGGCGTGGAGGGCCGGTCCGGCTGCAATCACCATGGACTCCCCCGCTGGCCCGCCATTTCTGCCCGTCACCAGGGCGCCAGCCTCGCGGGCGATAAGCCCTCCGGCGGCCAAATCCCACTCCTTCAGCCCAGTTTCAAAGTACCCATCAACCGCCCCACTTGCGACATGGCAGAGATCTACCGCCGCAGCCCCATTTCGGCGAATATCGCGGACCTTCGGAATCAAGTTAGCAATCATCTCCCCCTGGCGGACCCGCTCGGCGAGATCGTAGGAGAAACCCGTCGCAATCAAGGAGTCGCTCAAGGTATCGGCATTGGAAACGTGAATCTTGCGATCATTGAGGTAGGCCCCACCACCACGACTGGCGCGCCACAAAGAGTTCAAAGTTGGCGCATAGACGAGCCCGATAAGAACACCTTGATCGTCCTTAGCAGCGATACTGATATTCCAGCCTGGAAGGTTGTAAAAGTAATTAACGGTTCCATCAATAGGGTCGATCACCCAGGTGATGCCAGAGGTCGATTCGCGAGCCGCTCCCTCTTCACCGATGATTCCATCGCCAGGTCGCGCAGCCAATATTTCACTCACAATTAACTTCTCACTCGCGTGATCCATGTGGGTTGCAAAATCACGTGCAGAACTCTTCTGATTTATATCGAAGGTATCGGGGCGATTTGAGAGTAATTCTCCAGCTTTCTGCGCAATTCCTTCTGCGAGCACAAGTAGCTCATCAATTAACTCGGTTTGCCCACTCTGCTTCATGGATAGAATCTAGGTATGTTTTCACCGTATCGCAAACTTTTCGCGGTACCTGGTGCGTTACGTTTCTCAATCGCAGGCTCAATCGCCCGATTGCCTATATCGATGACTTTGCTCTCGATCACCTTTGTTATCGTCCATATCAAGCACTCCTACACGCTGGCAGGAACAGTCTCCACGGGTGCCGCCCTCATATCAACGGTATTTAGCCCAACCTGGTCTAGATATGCCGACAGGCTGGGCCAGCGAAAGGTACTCCGCTTCACCATCCCTTTTTACATAAGTTTCGACCTAGTTTTTCTCTTCGCCATCTATAACCACGCCCCTACATACATCTGGATGACCGCAATCTTTCTGGCGGAGATCTTTCTTCCTAACGTGGGTGGATTAACGAGAAGACGTTGGCTCTGGGTACTCGGAGAAGATCGCGCACTTATTAACACTGCTTATTCGCATGAAGCCTTGATGGATGAAATCATTTTCATTGTAGGACCGATTGTCGCCACATCTGCCGCCACATTTATATCTCCTGCCGCAGGAATGGCGATGGGTTTTTCATTCATGGCTATCGGAACGACTCTCTTCATCTCACAACGCTCCACTGAACCGGCTCCCTTTAAACCAGATGGATCAAGTGCAAAAGGATTCGTCCTCGCCCTGCCGATTGTGCAAGCGGTATTTCTTCCCTTCATTTTTATTGGTGCTTTCTTTAGCTCAACAAATCTCGCTGTCGTGGGTTATGCGCAGGAGCATCACGACAGTGCTTACACGGGCTTGGTGCTCGCTATCTGGGCCGCAGGCAGTGGTGTCGCCGCAATATTTAACGGCTCGATAAAGTGGAAACTCAAAGATGCTTCTCGCTTTCGGATTAACCTGATTGCGATTGCAGTACTTTCAATTCCATTCTTCTTCATCCACTCGATGGTGATTTTGGCCGCCGCGCTCTTTCTCTCCGGAATGGGCGTAGCCCCTCTGATCGTGGCTGGCTATGGGGTCGCAGAGAAATCTGTGCCGGCCGAAAAAGTTACTGAGACTCTGGCTTGGGTAATTGCTGGACTATCTCTAGGCGGCGCGCTCCCTGGAACCCTGACCGGACACATTATCGATTCACGCGGCGCGAGTAAGGCCTTTATCGTGCCCATCATCTGTCTCGTCTTGGCTAATCTGGGAACGCTCCCCTTTCTACGCACCTGGCGCAAGATTGCTGATCACTGAGGTCGATGACTGAGAGATCCCATACTTCCACCCGCAGTTGTGGCACTCTTTGCTCGTGAGCGATCTACGGTTAATTGGACGATCTGAAGATGGCAGCGAGTTAGAGCTGCAATCGCATGATGGAACCACTCATACTCTTCGTATTAGCGATCAGCTACGAGCATTGGTGAACCAACCTCGCCTAGTCGCAGTTGTGCCATCTGATGAAGAGACCACCGTTACCGTAAAAGAGATCCAAGCCAGATTGCGCAGTGGCGAGAGCATCGACTCCATCGCTAGAACCACTCAGTGGTCGACGGAGAAGGTAGAGAAATTTTCAGGTCCCATCTTGCAGGAGCGGGCCTATGTCATCGGACTTGCTCTCGCGGCACAACTTCGTCGCGAAAAATATGCGCCAACACTTTCCGCAGCCACGATTGCTCAACTCTCTCCGCGCGGAGTTGATATGGAGCGAGTCGAGTGGAATACCTGGCGCAACGCTGATGGCTCGTGGAATATCGTCCTTTACTACCCCACAAAAGATGGCTCGATCAGCGAAGCGAATTGGACCTTTGACCTGGCAAATCGCAGTTTAGAAGCGCTCGATGACGGTGCGGCATGGATCGCTGGCGATGAGATCGATTCACGCCATCAAACTCCATCACATGGAATCGTCTACCCCACGACTCCGGCTCCTCGCTTGGTTGCGGTACGTGAAAACGGTGACGAGAAGACCGTCTCTGATACTCCAAGAATTTCTAGTCTTGATGCAATCATCGATACCGGGCCGAGCGTTTCATCTGATGTAAGTGAGGCGGAGAAGCGAGACGGCATCACCAAACGACTCAAGATCCCTTCATGGGATGACATTATGTTTGGTGGATCTAAAGGAACTTCAGAAGAGGAATAACGGTCTCTGATTCGGTGATCCCACCGTGGTGACCTACCATCGCTGACTCCTGCGAAATTCGAGTTGGGTCAATCAAAATAACCTCATCGTTTGCAATAACTACTAAATCACCCATTCGATCAAAACTATCCTCTGATATGTGGCTGCCGAATAGCCCTGCACTGATCGCCTCTGATTTTGAATGAACCGCAGCCCTATTCCCCAAAAACTCTCGCCACTGCACCAGAGTCTCTTCAAGAGCGCCATCTCTTAGGTAAATGTGGCGAGCGCGTGGTTCACCGCCAACCAGCGTTACGTTCTGCATCAGATTGTTCTCAACACCCAAAATAATCTTCTCACTTACATTTACCATGCCGTGATCAGCGGTGACGTAGAGATCTGTATTACGTGGCAGACGATCACGCAATTTCCCGATCAAATCCGCAACCTGCGAGAGCGCAGTAAGCCACTTCTCGCTACCCAAGCCATCGTTGTGCCCGGCATGATCAAGGGCGTTGATATACAAATAAGTAAATGAGTTTGGTTCTGCTAAAGCACGTACGGCTGCTTCAACCATCTGTTCGGCGTGATTTGCTCCAACATAATCTGCACCACGAAGTGCAGCTTGTGTGAAGGCGCTTCCTTCATATCGCTTCTCTGCAATATTGGTTACGGTGATTCCATGTTCCTTAGCGCGTTCAAAAAGAGTTGGAACCTTCTGCCAGAAGAGCGGATCAACGCGATCATCCCACTTGAGCGCATTCAACAAGCGTCCAGGCGTTCCTGAGTTTGGGACGCGCACGGTGTAGCCCAACATTCCATGCACTCCAGGTAATTCACCTGTTCCTAAACTTGTCAGATTTGTAACCGTTGTAGATGGGAAGTGCGATTGCAATGAGTGTGCGGTTATGACTTGGTTAAAGATTGGAAATTGAGAGGAATATTTCTCAAGTGATGTAGATCCCATTCCATCAACCAGCAAGAGAGCGCTGCGGCGAGATTGCGAGAGGTTAAGTTGATTATCAACCCCCGGGAGTCCGAGAGAGGCAAATATAGATTGCGACAGATCTGCCAGTCCTAAGCCCACATCCCCATCCTGCCGTAAATTGCGTGGCAAGATACGCGCCATGGCACGCACCCCTAAAGCCGTTCTCCCAAAGGCTGGAGAGAACCCAGGCAAGATCGTGGATATCGACGTCTCAAAAGAGATGAGCGATTCATTCCTCGAATATGCCTACTCCGTTATTTACTCGAGAGCTCTTCCTGACGCCCGCGACGGTCTTAAGCCGGTTCAGCGCCGCATCTTGCACCAGATGTTCGACATGGGACTTCGCCCAGACAGGGGTCACGTCAAGTGTGCTCGCGTCGTCGGTGAGGTAATGGGTAAGTTGCATCCGCACGGAGATGGTGCGATTTATGACGCGGCAGTTCGTCTAGCTCAACCGTTCACGACGCGTCTGCCCCTGATCGATGGTCACGGAAATTTCGGCTCTCTCGATGCCGGCCCCGCCGCAATGCGTTATACCGAGGCCCGTTTGGCGCCAGCAGCGATGGCGATGGTTGATGAGGCCGACGAAGACACCGTGGACTTTGGTGGAAACTATGACGGTCAACTACTAGAACCCCTCGTACTTCCAGCTGCATTCCCCAATCTCCTTGTAAATGGAGCAACGGGAATTGCGGTGGGTATGGCAACCAATATGCCGCCACACAACTTGGGCGAGGTGGTTGCCGCGGCAAAACACCTCATTGATAATCCCAAAGCGACTCTGAAATCCCTCATGAAGTATGTCCCTGCCCCAGACTTTCCGACCGGCGGCGAGATTATTGGTCTCGAGGGCGTCGCAGATGCATACGCAACGGGTCGCGGTTCGTTCAAGGTTCGCGCCACCGCCGTCATCGAAAAAGTCACCTCGCGCAAGCAAGGCATCGTTATTACGGAGTTCCCATACAACATTGGACCTGAAAAGGTCGTTGAGAAGATCGCAGATCTCGTTAAGTCAAAGAAAGTTCTTGGGATTTCGGACATCATCGATCTCTCCGATGGCCAGCAGGGAACAAAGGTCGTCATTGAGATCAAAAACGGTTATGAACCGGAAGAGATTCTTGAGAAGCTCTACAAGTTAACTCCCATGGAGGATCAATTCTCTGTTAACGCGGTCGCCCTCGTCGATGGTAAGCCACAGACCCTGGGTCTCAAAGAACTGCTCGAAGTCTTTATTGCTCATCGCATCGAAGTTGTGCGCCGCAGATCGGAATTCCGTAAAGCTAAGGCGCAGGGCCGATTGACCCTGGTTGATGGCCTTCTGAAAGCGATTATTGATATCGATAAGGTGATCAAAATTATTCGCGGATCAGAGGATGCACAGAGCGCAAAGGATGCCCTCATGAAGGGATTCAAATTAAGCGATGAACAAGCTACCTACATTCTTGATATGCCACTTCGCAGACTGACAAAGGTCAGCAAGCTCGAGCTCGAGACAGAGCAGAAACAACTCAGCGAAACCATCGCTGCGCTCAAGACACTTCTCTCCAGCGAGGCGAACATCAAGGCTCAGGTCTCTACTGAACTAACTGCGGTCTCAAAGAATTTTGCAACGCCACGACGTACTCGAATTGGTGCTGCTTAAAGAACTACAACTTAGGCATCAATCCGATCGCGGTCGATCTCTGCAGTTGAAATGAATTCTTTTCGAGGCGCTACCTCGTTGCCCATGAGCAGCTCAAAGATGGCTTCAGCGGCCTTGGCATCGTTCATTGTTACCCTACGCAAGGTGCGCTTCTCTGGATCCATAGTCGTCTCGCGCAATTGATCGGCATCCATCTCGCCAAGTCCTTTGTAGCGTTGAACCGGCTCTTTCCAGCGCTTGCCACTCTTGGTGAGATCAGCCAGCAATTTCTTCATCTCATCATCAGAGTAGGTGTAATACACCTCGCCACGTTTTCCACCAATGACATCGATTCGATGGAGAGGTGGAATTGCAGCAAATACTCGCCCATCTTGAATCAAGGGACGCATGTAGCGATAGACAAGGGTGAGCAAAAGGCAGCGGATATGCGCCCCATCCACATCAGCATCTGACATCAAGATAACTCGACCATAACGCGCATCCTCTAAATTAAAGGATGCACCAGAACCAGCTCCAATAACCTGGATGATGGAGGCGCATTCGTTGTTCTCCAGCATCTGAGAGAGAGATGCCTTCTGGACATTCAAAATCTTTCCGCGAATCGGCAAGATGGCTTGGAACTCTGAGTTTCGAGCGGCTTTGGTCGTTCCAAGCGCCGAATCTCCCTCAACAATAAAGAGTTCGGTACGCGCGGTGTCATCAGAGCGGCAATCCGATAACTTTGTAGGAAGTGAACTATTTTCGAGCGCGCTCTTGCGACGCTGTAAATCTTTATGTGCGCGAGCAGAGATGCGAGTGCGAGAAGCTGCCGCCACTTTCTCGAGGATGGCGCGGCCTGTTGCCTTATCGATCCGCTTCGTTGAATTAAAGAAATTCTTAAGCTCATCTGTAACAACGCTGGCAACGATCTTTGCCGCGGCTGCGGTTCCTAATACTTCTTTGGTCTGCCCTTCGAATTGTGGCTCGGACATGCGAACAGTTACGACCGCCGTCAATCCCTCAAGCACATCATCCTTGATGACATCGGCCTCGTTGTTCTTCAAAGTTTTAGTTGCACGTAGCGCATCGTTAAATGCCTTGGTGATCGCGCGCTCAAAACCTTGAGTATGTGTTCCACCTTTAGGTGTGGCAATGATGTTTACAAACGATGACATCGTGGTTTCAAAGGCGTTGCCCCACTGCATTGCGATGTCGACGCCCATAGTCCGATTAACCTCGGTCGGCATCATGTGGCCTTTATCGTCCAAGACCGGAACGGTCTCGGTATACTCGCCACTTCCGGTTAAACGAATAACTTCACCAATGGGTTCATCGGGGCGCAAGAAGGTACAGAACTCAGAGATACCTCCCTTGTGAAGGAAGATCTCAGATGTCTTGGATTTACCGCGATTATCGTTAACGGTGAGTTGCAGACCTGGCACCAGATAGGAGGTCTGGCGAGCGCGAGCATGAATATCTTCGATTGAGAGTTCGGCCTCTTTGAGGAAGATCTGCTTGTCGGCCCACCACTTGGTCCGAGTTCCAGTGACTTTGGCAGGAACTTTGCCGATAACTCGCAACCCTGATTTCTCCTCAAAAGGAGCCTTAGGGCCATCGCCATCAAAAATGCCGGGTGTTCCCCGTTGGAATGACATCCAATAAATTTTTCCGTCGCGATCGACTTCAACATCAAGGCGTGAAGCGAGAGCATTTACTACAGATGCTCCAACACCATGGAGTCCACCTGATGCGGCATACGATCCCCCACCAAATTTGCCACCAGCATGGAGCTTGGTCATGACGACTTCTACACCGGTAAGTCCAGTCTTTGGCTCTTTGTCGACTGGAATGCCACGGCCATTGTCGTGAACCTCTACTGATCCATCAGCCTCTAAATTGATCTCAATCTTGGTGCAGTGACCAGCGAGAGCCTCATCGACGGAGTTATCGATAATCTCCCAGAGGCAGTGCATAAGTCCACGGGAATCTGTCGTGCCGATATACATGCCGGGACGTTTGCGAACCGCATCAAGGCCCTCGAGGACTGCAAGATCTTTGGCGGTATAGCCATTTGCAGTAGTCGTGCTTTTATCATCGGTCGCCATGAGGCGCAAGGTTATCGGGCAGATTTGCCATAAATCGCCTATTGAGAGAGAAAATGGATAGTTTTTTCTGTGAATTTAAATAAACAAGCGCAAGTGGCGTGCGGGGAATAAACTAACCGTGCTTTACTGTTCCACTACTGCACGATGATGTGACCAAAAAGAAGTAAAGAAGACCGCAAGCCACACAGAAAAGGAGAAGTCGATGACCGAGCAGTTGATCCTCGAACCTACCCCTCTAAATGCAATTGATCGTTGTGACCGTTGCGGAGCACAGGCCTATGTTCGTGCCACATTACTGAATGGTGGAGAGTTACTTTTCTGCGGACATCACGCTAAAGAGTATGCCGCTGGTCTTAAGCCTCTAGTGGCTAAGATTCAAGACGAGACAGCGAAGTTGATTGAGACACCTGTAGTCGCTGAATAACCTGTTTTTTATCACCCCCAAGCGGTTGGTTTCACGCTTGGGGGTGAACTATTTATCGAGCGGGAAAGAAAATATTCTCAACAATTAAAGAGACTGCGTAGAGCCAATTCTCTTGATCCATATGGTTTATCGTGAAGTCATCTACCGTGCGACCAAGGGTATATGCCTGAAACATTACGGCAGCAGTGCGTGGGTGGAGTAGCGGATTTCCTAGCCCGCGAGCCCGCAAATCGCGATATAGATCGGCGATGCTCTCTGTCAAACGCTCCTGCTCCTGACCAAGCGCACTCGCCATTCTTGGATTATGCATAACCTTTGAAATCGCAGTTAAACGCTCAATTCGAGTATTGGAGAGCTCTGGTGCTTGGAAGGTCTTGGATACCTCCGTCAATCGGATCACGAGTTCATCTCGGTTGTTAACTTCCGCAAAGAGGTCAGTCAGAATTTCAATGGAGCGGTCGACATAACTGGCAAAACGTCGCACTTGTGCGAGCTCTAAGAGCTCGGCGAAGTCTTGAAAGTG
This sequence comes from Candidatus Nanopelagicaceae bacterium, assembly GCA_036745375.1. Classification (GTDB taxonomy): domain Bacteria; phylum Actinomycetota; class Actinomycetes; order Nanopelagicales; family Nanopelagicaceae; genus PALSA-747. Next base: position 2,457 of record DAIOGE010000017.1, on the reverse strand, counting down.
GTGGTAGAGAGATCCTCGAGATATGCCAGAGATCTCTAACACCTTCTCGCTAGTTATTTCATCAAGGGTGAGATTGTCGAGCAGCACAACTACAGTCTTGATGAGCTCTTCCTTGGTCGGATGAATGCCTTTTCTAGCCTCGCGTTCTTGCGCGCTGAGTGAAGCCATTATTAATTCCTTCTCTTCACAAATCTGGTTAATCGATTATTCGCGTCGTCGCTCAAGTTGCCGACTCTAACCACCCAATGTGACGGAAACAAGGAATCTAGGGTTAAAGTTTGAAAAAAGTGTTAAAAGGTGAGATTTTACCTAGAGAATCTGTCTAATTTTGAGGCGTTTCAGCGATGAGCTCTTTATGTGAACCATCGCAGAAGGGCTTCTCCTTCGACCTTCCGCATCCACAGAGTTTGAAGTCAGTCTTAGTCTCGATGATATTTCCATCTTGATCCACAAAGTCTGCGGTTCCAGTAAAGCGCATTGATCCACTTTTGGGATTGCGATATATCTTGGGATTCTCACTCATAGGGTGCCTAAATTCATCAAGATTAATCTCAAAATTAATCTAAGTAATCGCGGAGAACTTGGGAGCGCGATGGATGGCGCAACTTAGACATGGTCTTGGACTCGATCTGACGAATACGCTCACGCGTAACTCCGTAGACCTTTCCAATCTCATCCAAAGTCTTTGGTTGACCATCGGTTAATCCAAAGCGCATCGCAACTACACCCGCTTCACGCTCAGAGAGAGTATCGAGTACTGAGTGAAGCTGCTCTTGTAACAAGGTGAAAGAGACCGCATCGGCAGGAACGATCGCCTCGGAGTCTTCGATTAAGTCACCAAACTCTGAATCGCCCTCTTCACCCAATGGAGTGTGAAGCGAGATCGGCTCGCGACCATACTTCTGAACTTCTACAACTTTTTCAGGAGTCATATCAAGTTCTTTTGCCAACTCTTCAGGGGTAGGTTCGCGACCAAGATCTTGCAACATCTGGCGTTGTACGCGGGCCAACTTGTTAATGACCTCAACCATGTGAACCGGAATACGAATTGTGCGAGCCTGGTCGGCCATCGCGCGGGTGATCGCCTGGCGAATCCACCATGTTGCATATGTAGAGAACTTATAACCCTTGGTGTAATCAAACTTCTCAACTGCACGGATGAGACCCAAGTTGCCCTCTTGAATCAGGTCAAGAAATAGCATTCCACGTCCGGTATAGCGCTTTGCGAGCGATACAACCAAGCGCAAGTTGGCTTCTAGGAGGTGATTCTTGGCGCGACGTCCTTGGAGCACTAACTGCTCATATTCACGCCTCAGCTTCTTATCCAACTTCTTATCGTGAGCTAACTTCTCTTCAGCAAAGAGTCCAGCTTCAACTTGTAGTGAGAGCTCAACTTCCATCTCAGCGTTGAGAAGTGGCACGCGGCCAATCAACTTGAGGTAATCCTTTACAGGATCTGCGGTAGCACCAGCAGTAAGAACGGTCTGCGCTGGAGCATCATCTTCTTCAGAATCTTTAATGGTGAAGGCATTCTCTTCATTTTGAGATTCTTCCGCGACATTTACAACACGGATCTCAGCCTTCTCTTCTTCCTCAGCAACGATCTCTTTAACTTCTTCAACGAGCGTGTCGAGATCTTCTAATTCGATCTCTTCTAGTTCGACTTCTTCGCCATCAATCTTTGTGATTACTGGTGCTGAAACTATTACTGGTTCAACTTTAGGAGGATTTTTTAGCGCTTCTTCAGCAGCCTTACGTGCCTCTAACTCTGCTTTAGTTGGGAAACGATGTGCAGCTTTACGCTCTGCTTTAATGCGCTCTTCTTCCTCGCGCTGCAATCTCAGGGCTTCAATCTCAGCCTTTGTCGGAAAGCGATGTGGACCCGATGAAACTTTTTTCGCAACAGCTTTCTTTGCCGGTGCCTTCTTAGCGGCCACTTTCTTGGTGGCGGCTTTCTTTGCTACCGGAGCAGCCTTCTTTGCTGCCACTTTTTTGGCAACGCTCTTTTTAGCTGTGGTACCACTTGCCTGGTCGCCTTTTTTGGGCGCACGAATTACAGCCACGGAGCATCCTTTGGTTTACCTGGCCTAACTTTACTGACCAGTGGAATCGATACCCATATTATAATTTGTCCACAGCCCTAAATGCACATCCAAGAGGCGCTTTTCGACCTCGTTTTGGCGGTTTATTAGCGTGAAAGGGCTTGGCGAAGTAGCTCCCCCATAGATTCAACCTCAATCAGGAATCCATCATGGCCGAATGGCGAGGAAATGGTGGCCAACGGTCTTGCCGTAGGGGTCAGTTCAACGATCTCCTCCTGCAGGCGAGGCGGGAAAAGTCGATCGGTATCGATCGAGACCACAGAGACTGGAATTGTGATCTTCGAGAGCGCCGCGGCTACTCCCCCGCGACCACGCCCGACATCATGGGAGTTCATCGCCTCGGTGAGCACAATGT
>DAIOGE010000016.1:11801-16033 GCA_036745375.1 Candidatus Nanopelagicaceae bacterium | reverse complement strand
CCATCGACAGGGCCGCCGGTGTCATTGTGATCTTAGATACTGGTTTGGAGAGCCCGCATGGCGCACTTTCAAGCGTTAGATGAATTTCTTGTCGAAGGCCAACCACGCGAACTTGTTGCAACTCTTTGGCAAGAGCTAACCAAAATCACTCCGCCAGATTGGATTTCAAAGGCCAAGCAACGTGATCTCTATCTCGCTATGCAAGGAATCACATTTACACTTTCCGGAGTCGAACGCCCACTCCCCGTTGATTTAGTTCCGCGCATTATTGATGTCGCCGAGTGGAAACATTTGGAAGCTGGAATTAAGCAGCGCATCAAAGCACTAGAACTATTCCTAGATGATGTCTACGGTAAACAACAACTATTCGCAGACCGAGTTGTTCCAAAATCTCTGATCGTTACCTCAGAGCATTTCCACAGAAGCGCACACGGAATTAAACCTGCGAACGGTGTGCGTATTCACGTATCTGGAATCGATATTGTTCGCGATCAACACGGCGTGCTACGTGTTCTTGAAGATAACCTCCGCTCACCATCTGGAGTTAGTTACGTATTAGAAAATCGCCGAACTATGGCTCATGTGGTTCCGGAATTATTCAATGACTATTCGATCCGAAGCGTCGATGAATATCCAGAGCGCCTCCTTGCCGCTCTTGTTGCAGCAGCGCCAGAGAGAAAGTCTCATCCCAACGTCGTAGTACTGACTCCTTGAGTGCACAATTCTGCTCACTTCGAACACGCTTTTCTGGCCCGTCGTATGGGTGTTGAGCTCGTCGAAGGACGCGATCTGTACTGTAAAAATAATCAAGTATTTATGCGTACAACTAAGGGTTCGGAGCAGGTCGATGTCATATATAGGCGCATCGATGATGATTTCTTGGATCCCATCCACTTCAAACCCGACAGTGTCTTGGGTATCCCCGGCATCATCAATGCCGCCCGCGCCAACAACGTCACCATCGCAAATGGCGTAGGCAATGGAGTGGCAGACGACAAGGCGCTCTATCCCTATGTGCCAAAACTGATTGAGTACTACCTCAATGAGACACCGATAATTCCTAATGTCGATACATACGACCTGCAACTACCAGACGCACTTGATTTCGTTCTGAGCAACTTATCCGAACTCGTTGTTAAACCCGTTGCTGGCTCTGGGGGTTACGGAATAACCATTGGACCACGCGCCAGCAAAGATGAGCTGAAAGAGGTCGCTAAAGAAATTTCCAAAAATCCTCGTAACTGGATTGCGCAACCTTTAATAGCACTGTCAACCTGCCCGACTGTCGTCGAAGATGGGACTATCGCCTCACGACATATTGATTTTCGGCCGTTCGCGGTAAATGATGGAAACGAAGTATGGGTGTTACCTGGTGGATTAACTCGAGTAGCACTGGTGGCTGGCAACGTGGTTGTTAACTCCAGCCAAGGTGGCGGAAGCAAAGACACATGGGTTCTTGCGGCGAGTGAGTCAGAACCACAGTCATATCCAGAGATCACTGCGGATGAGCTAGAAGATCCACTCGATTCTGAAATTATTCCCGCAACCGCCGGACCCGATGTATTGCCGATTACTCGGATGCAACAACAAGAAGAGCAACAACAGCAGATCGGAGCTATCCATGCTTAGCCGACTTGCGGAATCATCATTCTGGTTGGGGCGTTACTTAGAGCGCGCCGAAGGCATGAGCCGTCTATTGATCGAATTTCATCAACTATTAATTCAAGATAATCGGACACATGTGAAACGCGGTAGTGCGCTTATTAGTCACGGCTTAGGTTTGGAGGGAGAGCCTAAGACCGCACGCGAGTTAGTCGAATTAGCTTATGGCGAACCCCTCAATCCAGGAACGCTCTTAGGCTCTATTTACAGCGCCAGATCCAATGCCAGATTGATTCGCGACATACTTCCGAGCGATTTCTATCAGGCGATGAATCACGTCAGCGCCGCAACAGATGAATTTAGTTTGGCTGCGCCAGGCCGTTCACTCCGAGTGATCTTGGATCGCCTTGCCGTCGTCAATGGAATTTTTGAATGGCTTGCTCCCGAAGATGAATCGGCCCATTTCTTGACTTTGGGCCGCAGTTTGGAGCGTATGGATTTAATGAGTCGCTTGCTCTCACTCAAACTTGAAAATGAGTGGCGCGATCAAGGCCCGGCAACCACACTCCGCTCTGTTGGAGCGTTAAATACCTATCTGCGAGAGCGGGTGCCGCTCACATCCAACGGAGTGCGCAAATTCTTGGTTGAGTCAGATACCTTCCCTCGTTCAATCGCAGAATGTGCGAAGCGAGCGGATACTGAACTGCGCGAAGTTGCAACGATGACTCAACTCAGAGTTGATGACATTTTGCGCCCCATAGGGATGCTAGAAAGTCAGATCAAATATCTCAACGATGATCCCGATGAGTTAGAGCGGATCATCTCGCAGACCACCTCCGCAGTTGCACAAACAACGGATGGAATAGGACTTAGATTTTTTAGACCTGTCGGCTCAATTGTTTGGAGTAATTAATGGCTTGGCGTCTTAGCGTTACTCACTCCACCAGCTTTCAATATGAGTCAGAGGTATCCGCCTCATTTAACGAGGCACGTATGACTCCAATTAATACTCCAGATCAGTTTGTAATTAGCCACGACCTCAAAATAAATCCCTTTGCCTCCATCTTTAGTTATAACGACTATTTCGGCACTGCGGTCAAGGCCTTCGATGTGCAGACTCCACATACCTATCTTGAAATCGTCTCTCAGAGTCTGGTGGAAACTTCGACACCTGTTCTCGGAAATGTGAATGCAAGCTGGGATGATCTTTCACGAGATGAGTTAGCAGATGATTTGCGGGAGTATCTCGACTACACCGCGCTAGTCAATCCGATTGAAGTTCCCTTTGAATTGCGACTCCAGAAGACTCCACTCGATGCCATCCACTTCCTCAATAAAGCGATGCGGGAACAAATTACATATGCGCCTGGATCGACCAGCGTCTACTCCCCAGCGAGTGAGGCTTGGGAGAAGCGAGCCGGCGTTTGTCAGGATTTCACTCACGCCTCGCTCTCCATCTTGCGTTCGGTCGGAATTCCAGCCCGCTATGTCTCGGGTTATTTATATAACGGCTCCGGTCAGATCGGAGAGGAGGTCGTGGGTGAATCCCACTCGTGGGTGGAGGCATGGGTTGGCGATTGGTTACCTTTCGATCCCACAAATGGCAATCCAGTGGCTGAAGATCACGTCCTGGTCGCTCGCGGTCGCGACTACCACGACGTCTCGCCGCTCAAGGGGATATTTAGCGGAGGCCGCAGTCGCAAGATCGAGGTAAAAGTTTCACTCACCAGAATTGCCTAGTAGCCTCGTCGCCATGATGCACGAGAACCTGCCAGAATTTCCCGCCAAGATTGATGAAGAGCAGTTGCGCCAGCAGTTAGATCCGCTCTCATACGATGTACTGCGGAATGCGGCTACCGAGCGACCATTTACCGGCGAATACAACGACACCGATGTTGAGGGAAGTTACCGTTGTAAGGCATGTGGGAATGAGCTCTTTAGAAGCGAGACGAAATTCCATTCAGGGTGCGGTTGGCCATCTTTCTATGCCCCCACCAAAGATGATGCAGTTCTCTTGATCGAAGATCGCTCACTAGCGCCTCGGATTCGGACCGAGGTTCGTTGTGCAAAGTGTGGATCACATCTGGGGCATGTATTTGAAGGTGAAGGTTACGAAGTGCCTACCGATCAACGTTGGTGCATAAACTCAGTTGCGCTGGTCTTAGAGAAGAAGTGAGTTGTAATCCACTTTAAGGCAGCGATTTTGAATTACGTGCAACCCGTTTTTTACGGCGCGATTGGCAGATGCATCATCTTGCAACCCAAGTTGTAACCACAGCGTTTTGGCTTTAACTGCAATAGCTTCATCCAAGACGGTCGGTACATCGCTGACCTTGCGAAAGACATCGACGATGTCGACCCACTCTGGAATATCTGCAATAGAAGGATAGACCTCGTGACCGAAGAGCTTTTCTAATCGAGGGTTCACGAAGAAGATCTGAAAATGTGAATGGTCAAGCAGCCATTCACTTACTCCATAAACCGGACGCTCTGGATTGTCGGATGCTCCAACGATTGCAACAGTTTTAGACTCGCGAAGAAGTGTTGCGATCTCTTCGTCTGTTGGTGGAACCCACATTATTGTCACTAGATAGCGGCCATTTCGGTAGCAACAAATTTTTCGAAATTTG
>DAIOGE010000016.1:3268-11701 GCA_036745375.1 Candidatus Nanopelagicaceae bacterium | reverse complement strand
GCTGTTGAGACAGAATAACTCTGAGCCAGACTCGCAATCTGCTTAATCAACATCTTGTAACCAGCGGCACCAATGATGGGAATGGTTTTCGTGGGAGATTTAGGAACTTTGCGATCTAGATCTTTTACGGCTGCATCTACGGCGTCGGCAGCCATGACGCGATAGGTCGTGTATTTGCCGCCAGCGATGCTGACAAAACCCTTGAGCGGATGATCAACCGTATGCTCTCGTGAAATCTTGGTGGTTGAGGAGTCTTTAGCTGGCGAGACCAGCGGACGTAGCCCAGCATATGTGCTGATGATTTGCTCTCGACGGATTTTAGGGAGCAAGACTTTATTTGCCTCATTAAGAATGTAGTCAATATCAACGCTATCGGCTAGTGGATATTCGCGATCACCGGTGTAGTCGGTATCAGTTGTTCCCAGTAACCACTCATTACCCCACGGAATAATGAAGAGAACAGACAAAGCAGTCTTGATGATGATTCCGGTCTTGGCATCGATCGCATCCTTAGGCAAGATGATATGAACACCTTTACTCATCTTGATTTTGTAGCCCGGCTTAATTCCGAATTGTTGGTAAAGCTCCTCATTCCAAATACCAGCAGCTGCAATCACGACCTTTGATTTCACATTAAAGCTATGACCATCAACGCTTACCACCGCTCCAGTAACTCGATCTGGATTGCGGGTAATTTGAGTAACGGTAGCGCCAGTCACAATGTGAGCGCCTTGATCCATTGCAGTCCGAGCGACCATAACTGTATGGCGCGCATCATCTACTTGTGCGTCGTAATAAACCAACCCACCTGTAACAATTTCGGGATTGAGTGATCTGGCCTCATTGCGCATCTCGCCGAAAGAGATGTGCTTGTGCCATGGCACCGCGCGGAGTTTGCCCCGCAAGAGGTCGTACAACATCAACCCTGCGCCAACATAAATACGATCCAGATACTTTTTGTGGAGTGGGTAAACAAAGGAGAGCGGCTTGACCAAATGCGGAGCCTGTTCGGTAATCATCATCTCGCGTTCATGGAGCGCCTCGCGAACTAACTTGAAATCAAATTGCTCTAAATAACGTAAGCCACCATGTATCAATTTGCTCGAGCGCGATGAAGTTCCAGCGGCAAAGTCATCGCTTTCTACAAGTGCGACGCTTAAGCCACGAGCCGCAGCATCGAGGGCAATCCCGCTTCCGACCACACCCCCGCCGATCACGAGAATGTCGAACTCATGCGACTTCAGCTTTTCAATATCGGCATTACGTTGTTCTGGATTAAGCACTGACTTATTAGAGGCCACGCGCTTACAATACTGGCATGTCTTATATTGGGGCGATCGATCAAGGAACCACCAGCACCCGCTTCATGATCTTCAATGAAGCCGGAGCCATCATTGCAGCAGCCCAGAAAGAGCACACTCAGTACCTTCCCCAGGCAGGGTGGGTCGAACACGATCCCCTCGAAATTCTGCGAGCTACCGAGTCGGTTATCAAAGAGGCGCTGGCCAGTGCTGGTTTAACTGGTAACGATTTAGCTGCGGTCGGAATCACCAACCAGCGCGAAACTACAGTTGCCTGGATGGCTTCCAGCGGAGTTCCGCTTCACAATGCCATCGTCTGGCAAGACACTAGAAGCCAGGCGATTCTCGATCGTATTACCCCAGAGTCCGCACAGACCATCACATACAAAACCGGATTGCCCCTCGCCCCTTATTTCTCGGCAAGCAAGATGAGCTGGATGTTGGAGCACTCCCCTCTCGTTAAGAGCGCGATGGACCAGCAGGAGTTGCTCTTTGGAACCATAGATTCATGGCTAGTCTGGAATCTCAGTGAAGAGAATATTCACGTCACAGATGTTTCAAACGCTTCGCGCACTTTGCTGATGAATCTAGAGACCTTGCAGTGGGATGAGGAACTGCTCTCAATTTTTGAAGTTCCCCAAAATTCTCTGGCACAAATCAAGAGCTCTTCGGAGATCTACGGTTATACCTCCCCTCACGGCGTCTTTGGGGCTCGTATCCCAATTGCAGGAATAGTTGGAGATCAGCATGCGGCGCTCTTAGGTCAACTTTGCTTTAACAAGGGTGAGTCAAAGACAACCTATGGGACCGGGAACTTCGCACTCATTAACACCGGAACCGACATCATCCGCTCCAAGAAAGGTCTACTCACCACCCTCGCCTTTCAACTGGGTGATGAGCCAGCGAAGTACGCTCTCGAGGGATCGGTTGCCGTTACTGGATCTGCAGTGCAGTGGTTACGGGACCAACTTGGAGTGATACAAAAGTCATCGGATATCGAGCCACTAGCCGCAAGTGTTCCAGACAACGGAGGCGTCTACTTTGTCCCCGCCTTCTCAGGACTCTTCGCTCCCTATTGGCGTGGGGATGCACGAGGGGTGATAGTTGGTCTTACTCGGGCAGCAACAAAAGCACATATAGCTCGTGCCACTCTCGAAGCCATCTGTTATCAAACCCACGATGTTATTAGAGCTATGGAAGAAGAAACTGGCGTCACCATCAAAGTGCTCAGAGTTGATGGAGGCGTTACGCAAAACAACCTTTGCATGCAGTTACAGGCCGACATACTCCAGACCGAAGTTTCCCGTCCAGTGGTCGCAGAGACCACCGCGCTTGGGGCCGCCTATGCAGCGGGTCTTGCGATCGGAGTTTGGAAGAACACTCACGAACTACTTACCCAGTGGCAGGAAAGTCACCGTTGGAGTCCAGAAGTCAGCAAGGAGATTGCTCAAGAAGGACTACTAAATTGGAACAAAGCGATTGAGCGAACCCTCAACTGGAAATAACGTGGGCTCCAGCACTTGGTAACGAGGTGAAGAATCTCGGTGCTTTAAATCCTGCATCACTAAATGCCTTCGTTATGGCCGCTTCACAACGTTTAACATGATCTGCTTTGATGAGGGCGATCGCGCTTCCGCCGAAACCACCACCTACCATGCGTGAACCAAGAGCTCCCTGGGCAAGAGCAGTATCTACTGCCAGATTGAGCTCAGGACAAGAGACTGTGTAATCATCTCTCAATGAGCGATGAGATTGGTTAAGGAGTTCTCCCAACCGAGTGAAGTTATTTCCCTTGAGCGCCTCAACCGCATCGAGAACTCGCTTCATCTCCGTCACCGCATGGAAACCACGGATGTAAGTAACTGGATCCAGTTCTGATTGTCTTGCTGCATACTGTGCGACGCTGATATCTCGCAGAGATGTAATTCCAAGGTCTGCCACAGCCTTCTCGCACGAGGCTCGCCGTTCAGCATATCCACCATCAACCAACTTATGGTGTGCCTGTGTATCAATAATCAATAGCTCTAAACCTTGAGGAGCGATAAGAAATGGAATGTTCTCCGAGGTGAGGTCGCGACAGTCGAGCAAGAGAGCCGATCCTGATTTCGCCATCAGCGAGACGGATTGATCCATAATTCCGCAGGGAACTCCTACATAGTCGTTCTCAGCTTTTTGAGTAGCTCGCGCTAACTCTGCAAGCGAGAGCCCCTTTTCGAATAATTGATTGACCGCAGTTGCAATCGAACATTCAAGTGCTGCGCTAGATGAGAGACCTGCTCCGAGAGGAACTCTTCCATCAATCAGTAACTCAACTCCGGTATCCACTCCAAGTACCCATAGAACTCCAAGCGCATACCTCGCCCAGCTCTCACCTGAATGTGGAGCCAAGTCATCAACGCTAGTTTCGAAAATCTCAGCGCTTTTCTGTACTGAGGCGATTCGAATAACGCGATCAGACCGACGCGCTAGCGCAACCGTTGTGGTGTCAGAGATAGCAAAGGGCAGTACAAAGCCATCGCTATAGTCAATGTGCTCACCGATGAGGTTCACACGCCCTGGAGCAGCCGCAACTATCTCTGGGGCGTGACCGAATAACTCATTAAAACGCTGCGATATCTCTTGCACAGTTCCTCTACTTATAGGTCAGGGTGTACGCCAAAGTGTACTTACCTGGCTTGATCCGATACTGCGGCAAGGTATCGGGACCACACGATGCAGTTCCGACTCCCCGATGAATCGTGTCGATTGCCACAACTGTCACATTTGATTTCTCAAGTTCGACATTGTGAGTAGCCGTCGTCAGGTCAAGTGCGCGATAAGGAGTAACCGAAACCTGCCCAGGCGACTCAAGTTCGATGCGTATGGTGTTAAGGTGGTTTTTCGAGACCTCAAACCAACGCACATCTGCGTGGCCGCCATTCTCCTGTGGCTTCACATAGCCAACATATTGGTCCACGACCCTAGAGGAATATCTTCCAATAGGACTGAAATGGCGATCTGGGTAGGTCTCATTTGGACCAGAACCGAAATAGCTGAACCGATTGAATTCGCTATCGAGTTCAAAGGTTGTACCAACTCGAGCCACATCATGAAGAACTCGTGGCAAGGTAGTTTCCTCAACTACCTTAATGCCATCTGCAATCTCACTTATGGTTTGAATCTGCTTGATCTCAATTCCAGCGCTTGTTAGATATGTAGAGGTAACTCTAAAGCTATTACCTGATCTACTTACCTTAACCTTGCTACGAGTCAGGTTATCGATTCCCCACTCGTGCCAACGCTTGGAGATATTTCCGATGCGGTCATTGTCGGTAGGTGCCCGGTAGAGATTGAGTTGTGGCAGATAGGTGCCAAAGCCCAGGTAGGTGCCAAAGCCCAGGTAGATAGAGCCGTCCTCATTTATGTTGTTCTCCAACTGGGTAGGTGTTCTCACCTTAGCCTTTGGAGTTGCCTTTGAAGGCAGTTTAAATTGCGCCCAACCTACCTCTGCATTTTCAGCAGACCATTCAGTGGCACTCTTTCGAGTAGCACTAAAGGTGATAAAACGTTCACCTGGTGTTGAAGTAGCCTTCAAGAACTTGGAATTAACTTTTGCAGCGACGGTTGCCTGTGGCGCAATAATTGGAAGCTTAAGGCGACCAAAATCAACCACTTCGCCCTCAACAGAGATATTCCAGAGTATTTCGAAGTCTTTGGAATCTACAAAAAAGTTCTTGTTCTTAACCTTGAAGGTTCCAGCCGATGCACTTGTAGCGGTGATCAAGAAAGGTGCAGCGATTGATTTGAACTCTGACATTGCCGGCTTGGGAGTTCGATCTGGGAAGACCATGCCATCGCAACAGAAGTTGCCATCATGTCGCTCTTCGCCAAAATCTCCGCCATACGCCGAACGCTTACTTCCATCTGCCAGCGTCTGCTCAATTCCATGATCCCAGAATTCCCAGATGAAACCACCTTGGAGTCCAGGAAGAGAATGAATCGCCTGCCAGTACTCAAGCAACGTTCCGTTGGAATTACCCATCGCATGCGAGTACTCACACATGATCAGTGGACGAGTTCCAAGATCTGATTTTGCGTAAGAAATGATCGCATCGATGGATGGATACATTGGGCAAACCACATCGGTCAAGGCCGGATTTGCGGTCCAGTAAGGTCTGATTGCGCCCTCGTAATGAAGTGGACGAGAAGGATCAAACTTACGAACATATGCTGCTGCCGCTTCGTGGTTGCTTCCAGCACCTGACTCATTTCCGAGCGACCACATAATCACGCTGGGGTGATGAATATCGCGCTGCACCATGCGGGCCACACGATCAACCCACGGAGTCAGATAGCGCTGGTCGTTACAGAGAGAATCTTGGAAGGCATGTGACTCAATGTTTGCCTCGCCAATTACGTAGAAACCTAACTCATCTGCAAGATCCAGAAATACTGGATCGTTGGGGTAGTGTGAAGTTCGCACCGCATTGAAATTGAATTTCTTCATCTCGAGCAGGTCAGCTCGCATATCTGCAACTGAGACAACGCGACCTGTCTTTCTATTGAAATCATGGCGATTGACGCCATAGATGATTACCCGCTTGCCATTGACCAGAAAGTTTCTTCCCTTTATTGCGACATTGCGGAACCCAATGCGTTGCGTGAATTTTTCGACAACAACTCCAGTTGAATCTTTGAGCTCAACATGTAGGTAGTAGAGGTGAGGAGATTCCGCTGACCAAGCCTTAACGTTTGCGAACTCTGCCTTGAGGTGCACGAATCCTGGTGTTGGGGGTTCGATCTTATTGACAACTGACATTACAGCCTCGGGAACTTTCGCATCCCAGTATTTGCCATGAAAGAAATCGGCACTGATCGACTGAATCTCGGCGGGCATCTCAGTCCACTCGATTCGAGAACTAACCTGCACTGTTGCGCTCAGTGCCTTGGCACGCGATACGCCTTCAACCTTTGCACTCAATGAATATCCATTGAAAGTTGCATCTTGGGCAGCTGCAATAAAGGCTCGGATATCTAGTGTTCCCGTCGTCCCATCTGCCTTAAGACCAACCGTTGGATAGAACCTAGCGACGTGCACCTTTGGAGTAATGATTAACTTAACGCTGCGTGTGATTCCGCCATGCCACCATTGATCTTGATCCTCGATATACGTGGCATCTGACCACTTGACCACTTTTATCTGTATCCGGTTACTTCCGGGATGTACAAATTTGCTGATATCAAAATCTGCAGCAAGTCTGGAGTCTTTTGCCATACCAACTTCAACGCCATTGATGCTAAGAATTGCAACAGATTCAAAGCCGCCGATCTGGACAACAATTCTTTCGCTTACCCAATTATCTAGAACGGTGAAGTCACGCTCATAGATTCCAGTGGGATTGAGGGTTGGAACGTATGGGGGAAGTTCATCAAAAGGCATCTGCACATTTGTGTAGATAGGGCGATCCCAAAATTGCGGTGACTCTGGCTGGGTCGTCCACAAACCGGGAACTGGAATAGTGGCCCAACTGCCACTTGGTTGATCATCTGGAGATCGCAGGAGTTGAAAATCCCATTGACCGTCTAGAGAGACCGCATCCTCGTGAATAATATTTAACATTGGTTCACGATTGATTGAAGTGGTTTCTGGGCTATTCCAATATTTCATTCATTTACTCCAAAAAACTTTGATAGTAGTATCTAGGAATTACCGCCGAAGGCACTGAACCACTCTAAATCCCATTGATAATCAAGTAAAGGACGCACTCAAAGTGCGCATCTCCCTAGGAGGAACATTGGCTAATTCGGAAATCATCACTCTCTCCTCACCAAAGTCATCACTTATATTTGATGCATCAGATAACAATTTAGTTATCAAATATTGGGGAGCTCCGATTGCTAGCCAAGGTGGAGATGTCAAGGCCGCGACGACCGATCCTGTTGCCCACAGTAGCTTTGATCTTCCGCTCACATCAGGAGTTCTTCGCGAGCACTCACGCGGATTTTTAGGTCATCCAACAATCAGTGGTCATCGCAATGGTCAGGCCTGGTCAACACTCTTCTCGATCACCAAAATTGATCACACGAGTTCATCGCTAACAGCACACTTCGCAGATGCCTCTGCACATTTGCAACTTACCCTGAAATATCAACTCAACGAATTCGGAATTTTGCACGTGAGCGCCTCGCTCACCAATACTGGTCACGACGATTACAACCTTGAGGCATTCACCTACTGGTTGCCACTTCCAGATCGGGCAAGTGAAGTTCTGGATTTCACTGGTCGCTGGTCCAGAGAACGTCACCCGCAACGAAACTCAATTCGATATGGCCTGGTCTCACGAGAGATTCGTGAAGGTCGCAGCGGGCACGACTACACCATCGCGCAATTAGCTCTCGCCGGAAACACTGAGTTTGGCCATGGTGAGGTTTGGGCTCTCTCGGTGGCTTGGAGCGGCAATTCAGTGCATCACATTGAGCGCCTGGCCAGTGGTGAGACCTCAATTGGCGCAGGAGAACTGCTAGAGCCGGGTGAGATCATCCTCGGAGCGGGCAAGACACACACGATTCCACCAGTTATCGCCAATTACTCAGATGCGGGCTTCGACGGCTTAAGCGATAACTACTACACATGGCTTCGAGCTCGCCCCAACCACCCAACAAATATTCGACCTCGCCCCATCACTCTCAACGTCTGGGAGGCGATCGACTTCGATCACGATGACCAGAAGATCAAAGCGATTGTGGATGCCGCGGCAGCCGTTGGAGTTGAGCGCTTCGTACTCGACGATGGTTGGTTCAATCTGCGTAGACACGACCAAGCTGGCTTAGGCGATTGGGTAGTTGATAAGAGCGTCTGGCCAGAAGGGCTCGGACCAATAATCAAGTACATCAACGACAAGGGCATGGAGTTCGGCCTCTGGTTTGAAGGCGAGATGATCAATCCAGACTCAGACCTTTTCCGCGCCCACCCTGAATGGATTTTGCATGAAGCTGGGCGAACTCCCCCACTCTGGCGCCATCAGCAGGTACTCGATATCACCCATCCTGGGGCCTACGAACATGTTCTTGGGCAGGTAGATGCGATTCTGAGTGAATACAACATCGCCTACATCAAATGGGATCACAACCGAGTTCTGGTTGATGCGGGGCA
>DAIOGE010000016.1:0-3168 GCA_036745375.1 Candidatus Nanopelagicaceae bacterium | reverse complement strand
ATCGGCCCACGCCCCGGAAATCAGAATCGCCGGGTCACAGAGATTAACTTCCGCGCCATCACCGCTCTCTTTGGGCATGCGGGAATTGAATGGGATATCACCAAGGCTTCTCCCTCAGAGATTGAGGTAATTAAGAGTTGGATTGCTCTCTACAAGAGCAAGCGTGGCCTTCTGCACTCTGGAAAGGCAATCCGAGTTGATCATCCAGATCAGAATTCGTATGTCTATGGCGTCGTGGCCCAAGATAAGAGCGAGGCTCTCTTTGCAATCGCGGCGAGAGATATGTCTGAATCGACCTTCCCTGCCATGGCACGGATTCCAGGCCTTGAGTCAGACCGCATATACCGCGTGAGAGCTCTCGTTGATGCAGGAGTGGCTCAAACTATGCAACGGGGATATCCAGCATGGATGAACAACGAATCTGGAATCACGTTGAGTGGCGCAGAGCTGGCACATATCGGATTGCGACCTCCGATTTTGCCACCGGAGAACGCAATCCTGATCGAGATATCAAGTACGAACTAACCCAAGTTGGGTTTGTAGTGGGATTAGCCTTTGGTAGAACCGAGGGTTAATCCACCTACGAAGTGCCTACGCAGTGCGAAGAAGACGATGAGCGTTGGGATAAAGGCAAGAACTGCACCCGCAGCCAACAAGTCATAGTCTGTATTGAACTCACCCTGCAGATTTGAAAGCGCAGCTGTAATTGGCCGCTTGTTTCCGGACTTGAGAAGCACAATCGACCAGAAGAAATCGTTATAGATCCAGGTGGTCATCAAGACTCCAAGAGAGGCAAGCGCCGGACGGAGCAGCGGCAAGATAATGCGGAAGAAGTGATTCCACACATTTGCGCCATCGACAAGAGCTGACTCAGAGATCTCTTTTGGAATTGTGCGCAAGAAATTGGTGAGCACGAAGGTTGCAAAACCAACCTGGATCGCAATGTGCACCAAGATCAATCCGATTTGAGTGTCGTATAAGACGCCATTGCTATTAATGAAATGAGGCACTGGAATCTTTAAATACAACCGGAATAGCGGAATGAAGAGCAACTGAGGTGGAAGCAAGTTACCTGCAGTAAAGAGCATGAGAAGAGGCACACTGAACTTAGATTCATAGCGACTCAAAACGAATGCAATCATAGAAGCCAAGAAGAGTGTGATCACTACTGCAGGCACTGCAACCTCAACTGAGTTGAAGAAGAAGCGCCACATCTTGGACTCAACCAAGGCGTTGTAGTAATTGCTAAATGTTAAGTGGTGCGGAAAGGAGACCGGACCATTCTTCAGTACATCTCCATAAGGTCTAAACGATTGCAAAATCGTGAAGAGAATTGGCAACACCCAGAAGAGTGAGAAGAAGGAGAGTATTCCGACCGCTATGCGAGCGCCAGCTTTGCTCTTTTGACCCGTAACCATTTAGTCGTTCCCTTTACTAAAGTTTTGATAGAGGTAGACCATGATTGGTCCTAGACAGATAATAAAGAGCAGGGTCGCGTAAGCCGCTCCCCACCCAATACGCATCGAGGATCCTTCGATGTTTTGGTAAACCAAAATTCCTAAAGTTTGCAATCCATTCGATCCCTGATTGATGATGTAAGCAAGGTCGAAGGCGCGCATTGACTCAATGATGGTGATAACAACAATGATCACATTCACAGGACGCAGCGATGGCATGATCACCTTACGGAATGTGTACCACTCGCCCGCTCCGTCAATCGCAGAAGCTTCGCGTAGTGAAGGATCAACCGCCTTCATACCTGCTAAATAGAGCAGCATTATGTAACCAATATGTCGCCACGAGGCGATGAAGAGAAGAACCCAAATATTCTTGCTGGGGTCACCCAACCAGTCAATCGCGGTATTTGGATTTGTATTGTGTAGCAAAGAGTTCACGATTCCATCTGTGAAGAAGACGTTCTCCCAGATGATTCCAGTAACCGCTGCAGAAATTACCAATGGCATGTAGAAGGCGGTTTGGTAGAAGTGTGTTCCCTTTAAATTCTTATCAATGTAATAAGCGAGAATGATTCCCAGCGGAGTGGCTATGAATGCGAATACCGCGAGCCAATAAATATTGTTTCGAATAGCGATTGGGAATTGATCATCTAAGGTGAAAATCTGGCGGTAATTTGTGAAGCCGACCCAGTGAATGTTCTTTAATCCACCGATGCCATCCCAGAAGGTAAACGAGAGCAAGATGGTGCAAACAGCGGGTACCCAGACAAAAAATACGTGAAGGATGGTTGGGAGACCAACAAATACTCCGAGGGTCGTACGATCGCTGCCACTGAAATTGTGGGAGCTGCGCCTGCGCTTTTTCTTGGCCGGAACGGCCTGAGCCTGAGGCTCCTCAAGAACGGTGCTCAATTATTCATTCCTTTTCCTGGTTCATTACTAGTTGCTACGGAAATGGAAGTTCCGTTGGCGAAATAATTCGCCAACGGACTCCCACATTAGTACTGAACGGATGTTGCTTAGACTGGAGGCAGAGCCTTCCATTGGGCATCAAGGTTCTTCGCAATCGCCTTTGGATCGCCACCAGTCAAGAACTTCTGGATAGCGTCAGAGAAGATTGGATAAGCGAAGTCAGGACGTGAGTCACGGTCAAAGAACTGAGCGACGTGCTTTGTGGCCTGAACCAACTTAACCTGTGATTGAATGAATGGATCTGAAGGAACTGTTGAGTTCTTATTTGCAAAGAGTCCTGGAGAGATTGCTTGGATAATTCCAGAGAACTTGGTTGATCCAATGAAGTTCATCAGCGCCTCAGATGCTGGCAGGTTGCTTGCAGCTGAAGTCGATGCCAAGACACCATCGATAGGAGCATCGATTGAGTCGGTACCGTATGCAGAGTTGATGATTGGGAATGGGATCAAAGCAAGATCGTTGTAATCAGCCTTGTTTGTGTAGAGACCGCTTGTGAAGGATCCCATGATGATCATGGCAGCCTTCTTCTGGAGCACGAGTGTTCCAGCAGTCTGGTCAGACTGGGTTAGCGGATCCTTGTTTGTGTAAGGGATCAGAGCCTTCCAGTTTGCGAAGATCTTCTGAATGCGTGGATCCAACCATGAAGCACGGCCAGCTGTTAGATCAGCATGGAATTGGTATCCGTTGGTACGCATGTTGATGATGTCGAAGACACCCATTGCTTCCCAGCCACCCTTGT
>DAIOGE010000015.1:0-16230 GCA_036745375.1 Candidatus Nanopelagicaceae bacterium | reverse complement strand
CAAAGGCCCATGTGCTAGCCACTACACAATGGCGGAACCTGAATTCTCCCTTATAACTGCCAATGCGACAAATACGCAGAATTTATGGGGTGGCGAGAATATGAATCTGGAGGCTGCGTGCTTTCGAAGCCGGGTTTTATAGGGTTTTAATGAGCTTTAGAGGGTCTCTATGACACGAGCACCGTGGGTTGGCCCTGTGGCTCTTATAACCCCAGCCACTACCCCGCTGGCACTCAAGGCAACAGTTAGATCCAAGGCTCGTTCTTCATCGGCGACCAAGAAGGCGACCGTTGGACCGCTTCCCGAAACAACTGCACCTAGTGCTCCATAGTCAATGCCCACATCAAGAACCAGTCGAAGTGCAGGTCTTAGGGAACAGGCAGCCGCTTGTAGATCATTGGAGAGCGACTTACCCACGAGCTCGGCATCTCCGGCGCGCAAAGCCTGCAAGATCTGATCTGAAACCTGAGGCCGGGCAATATCTAATCCGGTACGGAGTCGATCACACTCGCCATAAACCGATTGAGTAGATAAACCTTGCGGAGCCATCGCTAGTACCCAGTTATAACTTCCGCGTGCCAACACTGGTGTGAGTTGATCTCCATGTCCCCGACCAATAGCAATTCCACCCGTGATTGCAAATGGAACATCACTACCTAATTGCGCACCGATCTTCTCCATGCCATCCCGCGACAAACCAAGTTCAAAGAGAGCATCAAATGCAACGATGACAGCGGCGGCATCGGCACTTCCGCCAGCCATTCCCCCAGCAACCGGAATCTCTTTTTTAATATGAATCGAGATATCTGAATCCAGATCATGCAGATCGATCATTAACTGCGCCGCGCGATAAGCGAGGTTGGAGGAATCAACAGGGACTCCTGACGCAGTTGGTCCAGCAACGGTCAATGTAATTCCAGATCCAGGTTCTGCGAATTTCACTGTTACATCGTCATAGACCGCAATTGCTTGAAAGACAGTAGTGACCTCGTGATAGCCATCTGACTCCAACGGACCGACAGAGAGTTGCAAGTTCACCTTCCCGGGAACTCGCACGACTACTCCATTGCGCCTCATGGCTCTAGCGTATTGGCAATCGCCATAAAGTCGCGGAGAAGCAAAGTCTCACCTCGGGCAGTCGGATCTATCCCAGCCTTGGTAATCATGGCCTCTGCCTCCCCCGAAAAAAGCTCAGAGAGAGCACCGCGAAGCATCTTGCGTCGCTGCGCAAAGGCGGCATCGATCACCGAAAAAGTCAGCGCTCGTTCTCTTTCATCGCCCGCTGCTTCATGCCTGACAAATCGCACCAGCGAAGAGTCCACATTAGGAATTGGCCAAAATACTTGTCGGGCAACGTTTCCCGCCCCACTCATACCTGCCCACCAGGTGGCCTTTACTGATGGTGAGCCATAGGTCTTGCTCCCTGGCTTGGCAGTCAAGCGATCCGCAACCTCACTTTGAACCATCACTACGCCCGATCGGATTGTCGGAAATTTCTCCAGAAAATGCAGCAGCACTGGAACCGAAACGTTGTACGGCAAATTGGCAACGAGAATCGTTGGATCCAACGGAAGCGACTCTGTTGTAAGTGCATCCTCATTCACCACTATCAATCGTTCGTTTTCAAATCCGTGGGTAACTGCAGTGTTGGGTAACTCTTGTGCTAATCGGGGATCAATCTCAACTGCCACAACAGATTTGGCAATTTCAAGTAGCGCCAAGGTGAGTGAACCTAAGCCTGGGCCGATCTCTAGAGCGACATCATCTGAATTAACATCAGCAACTTTTACGATGCGACGACAGGTATTTGCATCAACAACAAAATTTTGTCCCAACTTCTTAGTTGGGCTAACTCCGATGCGAGCCGCGATCTCCCGAATCTCTGCCGCACCGAGCAGCGTAGTCATTACTCGAAACTTCCGAATAAACGCAGCGCATTTTCTGTTACTTGATCGCATAAATAATCAACGCTTACATCGCGTAGATCCGCAACAAATCTAATGATATTTGCAACTTGTGCAGGAGTATTGAGAGTCCCGCGATGAGGTGCCGGCGCCAAGAAAGGTGAGTCAGTCTCAATCAACAATTGCTCAACTGGGACTAATTTGGCGGCTTCACGCAATTCTGGTGCATTCTTAAATGTCACCGTGCCTGCAAACGACAAGATATATCCGGCATCTATACATTCGCGCGCCATCTCGGCATCACCGGAGTAGCAATGAAAAATCGTGGAGGCCGGTGCGCCAACTTCAAGCAAAGTATCAAGGACGGCACGGTGGGCATTGCGATCATGAATTACCAACGCCTTATTAACTTTCTTAGCGAGCGCTATATGTCTCTTGAACGAGTAAATCTGTCGATCGCGTAACTCTGGCTCGGTCCTAAAGAAATCAAGTCCGGTCTCTCCAATAGCGCGAACCCGAGGGTGAGTTGCGAGTTCTTCGATGACTGCGAGGTCACCCTCTAAATCTTCAACGACAGGTGCTTCATTGGGGTGAAGTGCCACCGCCGCCAATACTTGGCCCGGGAAACTTTCAGCACACTTAACGCCCCATCGAGATTGTTCAGCGGAATAGCCAACTTGAACGACTCGATCTATTCCAGCCTGCGCCGCGGCAGCAAGTAGATCGCGAATCTCTGGGGCATCTGGCTCACTCTCTGTAACCAGTTCCATGTGGGCATGCACATCAATACATGGACGATTGAGCGGTTCTGGAACAGGAGCATCTGGACGAGGCTCTTTTAAAGAATGGCGGTCAGACATCTACTCTGCTTTTTCTTCAAGCCGTGGGAAGAGAACTGCACCTTTCGTGACCTTAGAACCAGTAGGCAATTGACCAAAGCGCGCCACATCCGCAATACGTTGCTGTGAAATATCGCCCAGCGTCTCATTGGCTCCTAGGCTCTCCCACAGAATCTCTGTCGTCGCAGGCATGATCGGATGGAGCAAGACCGCGAGTGCACGAATTGAATCCGCGGTGTTGTACAAGACCTTCTCTAACTCGACCTTATTAGCAGGGTCTTTAGCCAACACCCATGGTTGTTGCTCCGTGACATAGCCGTTTACCCGCTTACAAAATTCCATGATGGAATTAATCGCGGTCTGGAAATCTAGAACCTCAATAGCGCTGTCAGCGGTTGCGACAGCAGCGCTCAAAGCACCAGCTAGGGATTCATCGCTGGCCACAGCGGGAATCAATCCATCACAGTATTTTTCAATCATCGCGATCAAGCGCGAAGCCAAATTTCCAAAGTCATTTGCAAGCTCAGATGTATAGCGCGCTGACATATCTTCCCAAGAGAAAGATCCATCGCTTCCAAATGGAATCGCGCGCAGGAAGTAATAGCGGAATGCGTCTACGCCAAAATGGCTCGTAATGTCAGCAGGAACTATTCCGGTTAACTTGGATTTGCTCATCTTTTCGCCGCCCACTAACAACCAGCCATGAGCAAATACCTTCTTCGGAAGTGGCAGATTCGCTGCCATCAACATTGCTGGCCAGATCACGGCGTGAAAGCGTGAGATCTCTTTTCCAATTAAGTGAACATCTGGAGGCCATACTTCCGCAAATTTGCGTCCACCCTCTGAGTCGGCAGGATCACCCAATCCAACTGCGGTGCCGTAATTTAAGAGTGCATCAAACCAAACGTAAATGACCTGCTTGGTGTCCCATGGGACAGGAATGCCCCAATCGAGAGATGATCGTGAGATAGATAAATCCTGAACCCCGCTTTGGAGAAATGACAAGACTTCATTTCTAACACTTGCAGGTTCACAGGCTTCAGGATGTTCTTCATAATGCTCCAGAAGTTGTGGAACAAAGGCACTCAACCTGAAGAACCAATTCTCTTCGCTCACAATCTCGGCAACGGTGCCATGGATCAGGCACTTGCCATCATCAAGGTCTGCGGGCAATTTAAATTCTTCGCAACCCACGCAATAAGGACCTTCATATTTACCGGAGTAAATATGTCCAGCATCCTTTAGTTGAGTGAGGAAGCGCTGAACTCTCTCCGTGTGCCGAGATTCTGTCGTGCGAATGAAATCGTCGTACGTAATATTCAAACTCGACCAGGTTGGCTTCCATGCAGTCTCAACGAGACGATCACACCATTCTTGAGGCGAGACTCCGTTTGCATCAGCGGTGTTCATTATCTTTTGGCCGTGCTCATCGGTACCTGTTAAAAACCAGACTGACTCTCCACGCTGACGATGCCAGCGAGTCAATACATCTCCCGCGACAGTCGTGTAGGCATGACCAATATGCGGAGCATCATTTGCATAGTAAATCGGCGTCGTCAGGTAAAAAGAGTTGGAATCGGCGCTCATAGGGCGATCTTATCTTTCAGCGGGCTTTGCACTGACCATGGCATCAAAGACGATCCGCTTTGGCAGGTTAAGCTCTTTGGCGAGTGCAGAAATGGCATCTTTACGCGATTCTCCGGCTGCCTCGCGAAGGCGGACCATCTCAACTAGTTGTCCAGCACTATAACTTTGTGAGGTCGGATCAAAACCCTCAAGAACAATCGTTATCTCGCCCAAAATCTCTCGATCGCGACTCCATTCCAGAAGTTCTGCGACTGTGCCTCGAATGGTCTCCTCATACGTCTTCGTCATCTCCCGACAAATCGCGCCACGGCGCGTGGCTCCGATACTGGCGAGTGCATCCGCTAGTGATTCCTGTAATCGATGTGGGGCCTCAAAGAAAATAATGGTCCGCTCTTCGTTGCTCAATTTTTCATACCAACTCTGACGCGCCCCAGAGCTTCGAGGTGCGAAACCCTCAAAGCAGAAACGATCGGTAGGCAATCCAGAGAGCAAGAGAGCAGTTGTGACAGCGCTTGGGCCCGGGAGGACCTGAATATCGATCCCATGTTCTACCGCTACTCGAATAAGGCGATATCCGGGGTCACTAATCCCTGGAGCGCCAGCATCTGTGATGACCAACAAATCATTGCCGCTGGTCAAAATCTCAGTGAGTTGCTCCAGCCGCTCACTCTCATTGCCTTCGAAATATGAAATGACCATTCCTGAGTACCGAATTCCTAAATCACTTGTCAGACGACTCAATTTCCGAGAATCCTCGGCGGCGATATACGGCGCGCTCTCCAGAATCGATTTAATCCGCGCAGTGGTATCCCCGACATTTCCCAGAGGACCGCAGGCGAGGATCAGCATGGGGCAATTCTCGCAGGCTTTAGGCTTGGCACATGACAATCATTGAGGTCGATCGCCGCCAATTGCGTGATCACCTCACCGCTTTCGGACTTGGATTCGCTGCTCTCCTTCTCCGGGTGTGGCATCTAGGTACTCCCAAGGGCTTTGTCTTCGATGAGGTTTATTACGCCCAGAATGCCAACTCGCTTCTCCATCATGGTGTCGAGCTGGACCCAAAGACGGCTGCAGCTCAATTTATCGTCCACCCGCCTGTTGGCAAATGGATGATTGCCCTTGGAATCAAGATCTTCGGTTATCACGAATTTGGATGGCGTATCTCAGCGGCTGTAGTTGGTTCGCTGTCGATCGTGATGATCTTCTATATTGCTAAGCGACTATTCAATAACTACTACCTATCACTCGCGGCTGGAATTTTAATGAGCGCCGATGGACTTCATCTGGTCTTGTCGCGCACCGCACTACTTGATATTTTCTTGATGTTCTTCACCTTATTAGGTTTCTTCTTTCTTCTTCGTAACCAACACTTCGCTGCTGGTATCGCAATCGGTTTGGCGGCAGCCACAAAGTGGAGCGGCCTTTACTATTTAATCGCATATTTTCTCTTCACTTTGTATGTCGATTACCGACAGAACAAGGCACTTGAAATTGAAAATCCACTCAAAGTCCTTTTGAAAGAGAAGCTCTGGAAGAGAGCTTTGCAATACATCGTCATTCCTATTTTTGTTTACGTATTGAGTTGGGTTGGTTGGTTCTTTAACACCTCTGGCTATGATCGAAATTGGGCTAACTCGCAGAAGCATGGATTCTTCAATTTCATCCCTGCCCCATTGCGCTCCCTGTGGCACTACCACTCCGAGATGTGGACCTTTCACACCACCCTCACCGCCTCACACCCATATTCCGCAAATCCATGGGGCTGGCTAATAATGGCTAGGCCCACCTCCTTCTACTATCAAGCCCCACATTCGTGTGGAGCTCCAGCATGCGCTCAAGAGATTGTGGCACTGGGAACTCCGCTGTTGTGGTGGTCGGCGGTGGCCGCGATCGCAGTGACTTTCGGTTACTGGATTGCGCGACGCGAATGGCAGAGCGGATTACTTCTTTTGAGTTTAGCTGCCGGATATTTACCTTGGTTCAATTGGCAAAAACGTACAATCTTTAATTTTTACACCATCGCATTTGAGCCATTTATTATTCTCATAGTCGTATTTGCCTTATCTAAATTGCTTGAACCCGACGAAGCTGGAGAGATCTCTAAATTTAGGCGTTACGCCAGCAATACATTCTTGGGATTAGTAGTTCTCAACTTCTTATATTTCTTACCGCTCTACCTAGGAAATGTAATTACGTATCACCACTGGAGCTCTCTCATGTGGTTCCCAAGCTGGATTTAAAGCTACATACTTTTATTGGTTAGCGGCCCAATCACGCTCTGCCGCTGCTTGCTCTGCCAACTCTTGATCAAATAGTTCATCCCGTGCTGGAATTTCAAGGGCGCTCTGACGCTCTTGTTCCGCACTCCACTTGCCAGGGGTAGTTAGATCGATAGTGCGCTTTGGCGTAATGGCCTTGGGAGCGGTTGCGTACGTTGGCTTTGGAACCGCAATCGGTGACCAACTGCGCTCTTCGCTCTTTTCGATAATGGTGATGCTTGAGGATGTGCTGCGCTCACGGAGAGGGACCCATTGTTCAAGAACCGCTTCGCTCTCGCTCAACTCACGTCGTGAGAGATCGATTCGAGCCTTTGGATCCACCTTGATTTCAACTGCTGTGATGGCGGCAAGGGCTGCAAGTCTGCGTTTTTTAATCTGGGCTGCAACAACCTGACGGCGAACATGAATCAGATAAATCGCAAGGGCTGTAACCGGAATCAAAATGCTCATCATTGGGATGTAACCGAGGGCCACTACTGCACCCGTGCCAATTGTTACCGCAATCAAAGCGCCGAGAACACGTCGACGAAGACGCAAAGTTTTTAACTTTTCATCGGGGTTGATGGGATCAGGGAAATTGGGGGTAGAGGCGACAATCTTCATCGCACTCTTGTAGCGCTCGGTCTCGCGACCGGATTGAGTCTCGTGTTGGCGCATCCAGCGAGGCAAAAAGTAAGCGACCCACATTCCGATAATGATCAGATAGATGAGTCCGGACGCCATGGAATGAAACAGTAATTCAGGTATGGGCGAAAAGTCGGGATTTAGACGCTATGTCTTAATTGAAATTATTGGGGTTTTCCGCCACAAAAGTGAGGTGGTCGCGCCAATCCCCGGCGATATGAAGATATTTTGGACGCAAGCCTTCGTAGCTATAACCGCTCTTTTCCGCCACTTTCTTAGAGGCTGCATTTTCGGGGCGCAAATTAATTTCAATGCGATGAAGATGAAGCTCATTAAAAGCGAAGTTAGTCAGCGCCTTTACTGCCCTCGTTGTGTAACCACGATTGGCAACTCGTTGGTCAATCCAATAACCAATGTGGGCGCCTCGATATGCACCAAAAACTATGCCGCCAAGTGTGATCTGACCTACCAAGCGTTCCCGGCCACCCTCGCGAAACCAGATTCCAAGGGAAATTGAACGTAATTCACGGCCTTCTTTGTTGTAGTAACGAACCATTTCGTAATAAGAAGGCGATGGTTGGTCGCTCTCCAAAGGGGGTCTCGTAGCTTCCCACGGGGCAAGCCACTGTGCATTGACCGCTCGCACTTTGAGCCACTGGGCACGGTCTCGATAACGCAATGGGCGAAGGGTGATCTCGTGATCTTCAATCACGAACGGCCAACTGCCCATTATCAAACGGTCCGATCCAAAATCATTATCTCTGCAATTTCACCCTTCAGGTATCCGGGTGAGTCAGCTGGAACAGTGATAAAGGCATGAGCATCAGAGATTGAAAGCAACCCGCTTTGATCCGAAATTGCCGTGACAATCGGAACACCGCTTCCAACATCAGAGAGAGTGGCTCTGATGAGAGCGGCTACCCCAATCGGAGATTCAATATCGGCCCCGATCTGCGCCTTACTGGTTGGGCGAAAGACATTCTTCACGCCCAACATTGTTCTGATCATCGGCCTGATGAAAACCTCAAAAGAAATGTATGCGCTTATTGGATCACCAGGCAGGGCAATAACTGGAATCTCATCATCTCCGATAGTCCCAAAACAATGGCGACCAGCTCCATCCAAATTAGGGACCCCTATCTGAATCTCACCTAATTCAGCGAGAACCTGTTCGATCAGTTCAAAAGAGCCGTCGTTGCTCTCACCACTTATCACGATCAAATCTGCTCGAACCAGTTGATCCTCAATGACCGCTTTAAGTTGCTCATGATTCTCAGGGATCGTGTGAACCCGATATGCCAATGCGCCTGCCTCTCGAGCTGCGGTCGCTAGCATCC
Source organism: Candidatus Nanopelagicaceae bacterium (assembly GCA_036745375.1). Taxonomy (GTDB): domain Bacteria; phylum Actinomycetota; class Actinomycetes; order Nanopelagicales; family Nanopelagicaceae; genus PALSA-747. The sequence goes on along the minus strand of DAIOGE010000015.1, from coordinate 7,657 downwards.
AGGAGTTTGTTTCAAACTCTTCATGATCTTCAATGGGTTGCCCCGGCTCCACCAAATCATCTCCGGCTGAAATTACAACGACCCGAGGATGAGGTTGGGTGGGAAGCCTTGAGAGGCCAAGCGAGGCCGCGAGGCCAATCTGAGGAGAGCGAATACGCGCTCCTCGAGCTAAAACAATCTCATCTCCTACAAAAATATCCTCTGCCAGTGTTGCCCCATGCGCATCGAGAAGAGGCATATCAAAAGGAGTCAATGGATGAGAAATCGCAAGGAGTTCAGACAACATATTCTTAACTGAAATCTGCGAACTCATGGTTTAACCTTACTTCGTTCAACTGATATTCCAACGGAGGTGATCTGCGTGGATTCGAAGGGTGATGAAAAACGCCTACTTCGGGCCGATCTACGCCGATTACGCGAAGATAAATTCATCTCTGAAAGTTGGATACACATTGTTCATTGCCCCGAGATTCAAACCTCTCGAGTTATCGCCTCATACATTTCATATGGTGTTGAACCACAAACTTCAGATATAAACCAATCGTTGATTGCCACTGGCAAGACGGTGCTACTCCCGCGGACCTTGCCCAATAGAGATTTGGAATGGGTTGCCTGGGATGGATCGACCGCCTCGCTTAAGAAGAATGGCAAAGTACTTGAACCTACTGGAACTACCTTCAATGATGAAGCGGCTATTGAGGTCGTTATCGTGCCTGCCCTAGTTGTCGATCACGAGGGTAATCGGATGGGGCAAGGCGGTGGATCGTACGACCGAGCCCTTGCTCGGTTAAATGCTTGGAAGATAGCGCTGGTAGGCGCGCACGAGATCGCCCATCTTGCACTGCCAACTGAGCCACACGATCAGAAGGTAGATGCCGCGGCAACGCCTGGATTACTCATGCGATTTAATCGGGGTGCTGCTGATCCCCTTTAGCAAGTGATGCTAAATACTTGTTGTATTTGGCAAGTTCATCTTCTTCACCCATCGCAGCGGCTCGGTCAGCTGCTCGATCTAATCGCTTCGCCTCTCGTGAATCATCGCGCATCCATTGAATAAATGTGGCGATCAAAGCAATCAAAATCGGTATCTCGCCCATCACCCATCCGAGTGAACCGCCGGTGTGCTGATCCGAGAGCAAGTTGGTGTTCCAAGATCGATCGAGGGAGGCGAAGTAACCTCCATCCAACAATGTGGTTGTTGATAGCAAAGCGATGGAGAAGAAGGCATGAATACTCATCGCGGCAAAGAGAACAATAATCCTGACGATATGTGGAATCTTGCGAGGGTTCGGGTCAATTCCGACAATCACATAGAAGAACAAATATCCTGCCAAGAGAAAATGGATATCCATCAACAAGTGACCGCTATGCGATTGCATTAACTTGCCAAAGAGCGGTGTCATATAGAGCAAGAAGAGAGAGCCATCAAATAGCCCAAGTGCAACCACTGGATTTGTGATGATCAAGGAGTAACGAGAGTGAATTATCGATATCAAAACTCCTCGGATTCCTCGCTCTTCTGGAGTTCTACCTTGAGGGAGTGTGCGCAGGGCCAGGGTAATCGGGGCGCTGAGAACAAAGCCGATTGGCGCGATCATTCCTAAGATCATGTGGGCCAACATGTGGTACGAAAAAGCGAAGTGCGCATATACGCCAATCCCACCGCTCGTTGCGAAGTCAACCAATGAGACTGCGATTGCGAAAGAGATGGTGCGACCTACTGGCCATTTGTCTCCGCGGCGGCTCAAAACAATAACTCCGTAGATGTACAAGGCGGTTATAAGAAGAAGAAAACCGAGCATCGTTCCGTCTGGAGAATAGGCAGAGAAAATGCGCCCAACAGTTGGTGCCGCCGGCATTTTGATTCCCGTGATTGCAATAGAAGGATCGCTAGCAGCGAGGATCTCCGAGGGAGAGATCGGAGGAACGCTCGTGCTGAGCCATCCCCCAATTCCAACCGCTACTAACATAACCAAGCTCTCATTGATCAACAACCGAAATACCTGCTTGCTCCCTGAAAGTTGGGAGGCAATGTGAGCTCTGTGACGAGATCCAATAAATACAAGAACAAGAAAGAGAATGACTTTGAGGATTACCAGCAGGCCGTATCGAGAGTGCCAACCTGCCAAGAAATTTAATCTGGTCCAGGCACTTAATACGCCGCTTACTCCCACGATGATGGCCGCCCAGAGGGCAAATGCACTAAATCGCGATATTGATTCGCTCCGTTCACGCGGTGAGATCGCGGCGAGACCAATAACTCCACCCACCCAAAGCGATACCGCCCCCACGTGGAAAATTAGGGCGCCAATGGCTAAGCCGTGATTCCCAGCGCTTGCGGCATGGCTCTGAAAAAGTGGAATCAAAATCGCCAGCATAGTTGCGGCAAGTGCGAAATAAACCGCTCCAACCTTTTTAGCTCTAGCAACTAAGGCGAGCGCTAAAACGCCCATCAAAATCTGAAAAACGTAATCGCGACCGATGCTGGTTGAAAATAGAAAACTCCGTAGAACTGAAGTGTGAAATGCATCTAAGAGTCCGCTGCCAAGAAGATTCGCTAATTCAACAAAGATGCCACCCACAGAACAGACCAACCACACCACGGTGGCTAATTGCACCAAACTTCTCAGGCGACGAGATTCTGTTGTTAACTTTCCGCGCTTTTCGTGAACTAAGAACCCGATCGCAAAAAGTAAACCAATCGAGGTAATAATCGAGATGAGATAGAAGTCCTTAACAACAGGTAGGAGCAGATCGACGACAGAGTTCGAACTGAGTGAGTGGTTGTGCGTTGCAACCACCGCCATCGCCAGATTTATTTCTGGCCTCTTTCATGAGTGCGACGTTTACGAGCTTTTCTCGACTGCTTCCAAATCAGGCGGGCATACCAAACCAAGAAGAGCGCGACAATTGTTGCCAGACCGAGGAATACCAAAACAGTTATTTTGGCCGCCGAGCTGCTCGCTGAATTCGAGGGAATGATTGGGTGCGTAACGACAGGAGTCGGTGAAGCGGTTGGTGTGGTGATCACAGCTGGAGCATTAAAGAGAAAGGTGTAGGAGTCGGTAAGCGGCGCATCTGTTGCACTCAGCAAGGTGTAGGAAACTGTGTAAATTCCAGTGACAGTTAGGGGCTTCAACCCCACGACCGCAGTCGTATCTGAGATCGTCAAGGAGCCATCGTCGACTTCCACCCCATTTGGGTCAGTCACGGAGAGGCTGTTTCCATCTGGGAGCAAGGTGGTTGCTGCAGTTACCGACACTGCATTAGGGGCTTGAGTAAGCACCGCGCCCATGACGGGAACGGTCGAGACCACGCTATTTGCCTGGGCCGGGGTAGCGAGTAAAGCACTGAGGGCTAATAACCCACCCACAGCCACTAGATGTGCCGACTTGCTCCTTATAAGGGCGCGCATTCCAGGCCTTTCGTAGATGTGAGCCCGCCGAAGAGGTCCAACGGCATATAAGTTCGCCCACCATCCATTTGGATTAGAACCTATCCTCTCACCTCTTTAGACTTACCTCCATGCCGACCTACCAATACGCCTGCACCGCCTGCGGCCATCAATTTGAACTCTTCCAGGCCTTCGCCGACGACCCGATCTCAGAATGCCCTGTTTGCAAGGGTGAGGTTCGGAAGGTCTACTCCAATGTAGGAGTGGTCTTTAAAGGCGGAGGTTTCTACAAGACAGACTCTCGGCCCGCTGCTTCAAGTGGTGGCGAATAAACCCGTAAATTCTCAACCGTGATGTGGAGGCCGATCGGCCTCAATCTGAGCTTCGCGAAGAGCTTCATCATCTTCTCGAGGGTCAATCTCATCCTGAGTCACTTTGGGCAAGATATTGGAATCACTCATTTTTTTCTCCCGATCATCGCAAGTTCAAGTCCGTCGAGAAGAGATTCAAATACTTCTGGAGGCAGATGCCCTTCAACAATCAGGTTTGAAGCTCCTTGGACAGATGACCACGAAATCAGCTCCCCGTATTGACGCATCTCCGGAGATATAAGTCCGGTAGCAAGTAGATCATCGAGACACTGGGTCAACATTTGAAATGCCTCATCTTCGATGTGAAGTCCCTCTTTTTCGATCTTGCAGAATCCACCAAACATCAATCGAAAGAGATTTGGTTCTTTATACGCCCACCGGAAGTAAGTTCGTCCGAGCTCTCGATACCTTAGTCGCGCCGCCCGCGCTGATTTGCCAGGAATATTGGCGAGAGCTGCTCTCTGCATATCGGCTAGATCAACAAAAAGTTTGTCACCAACGTGAGAGACCAAGGCATCCTTATCTGGGAAGTAGTGATAGACCGCGCTCGGGCTAACGCCGACCTGTTCGGCAACCGCGCGGAGTGAGAGGTGTCCTGGTCCAGTCTTTCGGACTAGCTCGATAGCGGCATCGACGAGCGCCGCCTCCAGGTCGCCGTGGTGATAACTCTCCCGGCCAGATTTACTGGCTCGAAGAACTTTAGGTAAAGACACGCCATAAGTATCCCTTGAAACTTGACAGTGTTCAAATCAACACCCCATAATCTGAACACTATTCAGATTCCGACCACACCTGAAGGGCCCCCATATGTTTGAGAAACTCGGCCACACACTGGTTCGCCGCAGGAAGGCAGTTTTAGCCCTCTTCATCGTCGTACTTATCGGTGCGGGTGCTACAAGTTCCCTGCTCTTCCCCCGCCTCGATAGTGGGGGCTATAACGACCCACACAGCCAATCTGCAAAAGCTTCAAGTTATTTGACCTCGACGTTTCACGTAAAGGATCCAGCGCTCGCACTTGTAGTGCAGAGCTCAACTTCCGTTACTGATCCAACGACCACAGCAGATGCCGCATCTCTAGAAAAGTCGATCAGCGCAGAGCCAGGAGTCGTTAAGACACTCTCCTACTGGTCGGCCGGAGGATCACCTGCGCTCAAGAGTATCGACGGGAAAGCCGGCTATCTCTTTATTTACTCAGCGGCCAGTGATCCCAGTACATCAAAGGATTTGGCAAAGTTAATTCAATCTAAGTACGACGGACCTTATAAATCACTCCGCGTGTATGTCGGAGGAAGTTCCATGATCAATGAGGCAATTAACACCAAAATCTCCAAGGATCTCGCGCTAGCAGAATCAATATCAGTACCTTTAACTTTCATCCTTTTGATCTTCATCTTTGGCGGGCTTATTTCATCAGCGATGCCTCTCGTTGTTGGACTCAGCGCGATTCTCGGAACTTTCCTAATTCTTTACCTCATCAGCCTTGCAACCGGCGTGAGCATATTTGCACTCAACTTGACGACAGGTATGGGTCTGGGATTGGGCATTGATTACTCACTTCTCATCGTTAATAGATTCCGCGAAGAGTTGCACTCCGGCAAATCAGTTGAGGAGTCAGTCGCTCGAACCGTTGCGACAGCTGGACGTACAGTGTTCTTTTCAGGGCTAACCGTTCTGGTTACCGTTGTTTCATTGATGTTCTTCCCACTGATGTTCCTTAAGTCCTTTGGGTATGCAGGCGTAGGGGTTGTATTCACCGCGGTCTTTGGCGCACTCGTTCCCCTACCGGCTATCTTGGCCATGCTGGGAACACGAGTAGATAAATTCGTAGTTCGCAAGAGCGCTATCACACCTAAGGAAGATGGAAGGTGGGCACAGACCGCGCGATTCGTGATGAAGCGTCCAGTGGCGGTCGTTACCTTCGCAGTAATAATTCTGGCGATCCTCGCTACTCCTATCAAAAACATAGTCTTCTCAGAAGTTGATAGCCGAGCTCTTCCGGCAAATAACAAAGCAGCGATCGCGAGCGCAATAAGCAACAAGGAGTTCGACGGTCAGAGCGCCAATCCGATAGAAATCATCATTCCAGGCGGCGCCGCGCACCAAGATCAATTGCTTTCGTACTCTTCGGCGCTTTCAAAAGTGGAAGGCATCGTGAACGTTGCCGCACCGCAAATCGCTGGGAACGATGCGAGGATCTCTGCAATCTCATCGATCAGCCCTCGAACGAATGCGGCAGAGTCTCAGATCGATGCAGTCCGAGCAATTCCAACATCGCTTAAGCCGCTGGTCGGCGGCACTGCTGCCGAATACACAGATACGCAGGGAGGAATCTCTCGGACGCTCCCTTGGGCGCTCGGCTGGATCGCCCTCTCGGTGTTGATTCTCCTCTTCCTATATACCGGTTCGATCATCTTGCCGATCAAGGCGGTAATCCTCAATATCCTTTCTCTGAGTGCAACCATCGGCGCGCTCTCGTGGATATTTATCGACGGTCACCTGACCTGGCTAGTCGGCTCCTTCACTAAGACGGGATCGATTGATACTTCAATGGTGATCCTGATTTGCGTAGTCACCTTCGGCTTATCGATGGACTATGAAGTATTCCTGCTCTCTCGCATTAAGGAAGAGCATGATGCAGGTCGTTCTAACGTGGATGCGGTAGCTACTGGATTGCAACGCTCGGCTCGAATTATCACCTCAGCGGCTATTCTCCTAGCCGTTGTATTCGCAGCCTTCCTCACGAGCGGCGTCACCAATATCAAAACTTTAGGTTTTGGTGTCGCCTTTGCAATTCTCCTTGACTCGACTCTGGTGCGGGCTCTATTAGTCCCAGCTCTGATGCGACTCTTTGGCGAGCGAAATTGGTGGGCTCCAAAGGCTCTCAAGCGCTTCACCATAAGCCACTAGTTAGAAGCCACCAGTTACTGGATTGCATCCATCCGTAGGTACCATCGGCGGATGGATGCAATCCTCACTCTTGTTTGCAAAGACCAACCGGGCATTGTTCATTCCATGACGACTGCAGTCTTGGCCTGTTCTGGAAATATCATCGAGAATCAACAGTTCACCGACCCCACCACTGGTCTCTTCGTTATGCGCACCCGCATCGAATCTTCCTGGCCAATTTCTAAAGCTTCAAAAGTCCTGACTGAAGGATTGAGTCACCTCACCCCGACCATAGAAATTCGCGAGAGTGATACCAAGAAGCGTGCGCTCGTCCTAGTAACTAAAGAGAGTCACTGTTTGAGAGACCTGCTCTATCTTCAAGAACTGGGTGAGCTCCCCGTTGAAATCCCGATGGTGCTTTCAAATCACGAGGATTTACGAGAACTTGTTGAATCGCATGGGATTCCTTTTCAACTCCTTCCATCTGAGAAAGCAAACTCAGAAGATGTAATTCGGGATTGCATTACCAATCTGAATATAGATTTCATCGTGCTTGCCAGATACATGCAGATTCTGAGCGAAAGTTTCTGTGCTGCTTATCCTGGAAAGATCATCAATATTCACCATTCATTCTTACCTGGATTTAAGGGTGCGAAGCCATATCACCAAGCACACGAGAGAGGCGTCAAGGTGATTGGTGCAACCGCACACTTTGTAACTGCCGATCTCGATGAAGGGCCCATCATCGAGCAGGATGTTGCCCACGTTTCGCACGCCGCAACTCCAGAGGATTTGGTCTCAATAGGTCGAGATATTGAAAGACGCGTGCTCTCTAAGGCCGTTAAGTTATTTGCGCAGGACCGCATATTTATTGCGGGCAATCGAACAATTATCTTCTGATCGATAAATTCTTAAACGCGTCAGATGAGAGACGCTTCATTGCAGACCATAAACGTGTCCCAGGCCGGAGTTGAACCGGCGACCTACCGCTTAGGAGGCGGTTGCT
>DAIOGE010000014.1:11747-16241 GCA_036745375.1 Candidatus Nanopelagicaceae bacterium | reverse complement strand
AGACCGCGGTGAAATCTCTAGAGTCGGGACAGATTAATTTTGTCGATGGAACTTCTATGCGCGCACATGTTGTGGTCTGGGCCGCTGGAGTAACCAGCTCACCTGCCATCTACAACCTCAACGTTCCAACAGAAGGTTTCCGACTAAAGACCGATCAGACCCTGCAGATCTCCAACTACCCGTATGTGTGGGCGGTCGGTGACTGCGCCGGAGCTCGCGGCGAAAATGGTCGCTTCCTGCCACAGGTTGCTCCCGTCGCAATGCAACAAGGTCGCTTCGTTGCGGAACAGATCAAGCGAATTTCCAAGGGTCAGCCACTCAAAGAGTTTGTCTACAAAGATAAGGGCGCCATGGCCACCATTGGTCGCCACAAGGCGATCATTCAAGTGAAGAAGCTAAAGATCAGCGGTCCTATCGCCTGGTTTGGCTGGCTCTTCCTGCACCTCTTCTACTTGATGGGTGGACGCAACCGGATCGGCACCATCGCCGACTGGACCTGGAACTACCTCACCTTCGATCGCGGCAATCGCCACATCATGGATTCGCTCTAAAGATCACGCCCTAAAACTATGGCCTACATCAACTTACGCGGTCACCAAACGTGGAGCGTTGAATATCCAGCCGTAGGTGATCCTCTGCTTCTGCTTCATGGAGGCCTGAGCGCTACCGAAAACTTCGATCTCCACATTCTGCCTGCGGTACAAGATCGTTTCTACGTCTATGGATACGACCGTACCGCGCATGGAAGAACGGGAATTCGTGAGGGCTTTTATCACTTTGATTTCCAACGCGACGAAGCGATCGCGTATATCGAGGATGTAATCGGCGGACCCACTCACCTACTTGGGCACAGTGATGGAGGAATCATCGCCCTCATGGTGGCGATCAAGAGACCAGATCTCGTCCTCTCGATTATCGCCACGGGTACGAATTACACTTGGGATGCCGGCCTGACCTTAGGGGGCGAAGTCATCATCACCGATGAGAATCGCGCCGAATTTGCCGAGCGCTCACCAGATTCACCCGAAACCCTTGATCGAATTATTCACAAGGCCTACGAGGTCTGGGAGACCGAACCCAACATGACTCTCGAAGAGTTAGGCACTATTACCTGTCCCGTACTTGTTGTTAATGGCGATGATGAACCATTTGACCCACACCATGGCGTTGATCTCTTCCAAGCCTTACCTAATGGGCGCTTGGCAATTATTCCCGGCTCACCGCACGCAACTCACAAAGTAAAGCCCCACTTACTTATTCCAATCATTCAAGATTTCTATAATCATCCTGAACCTCGTGGAGAATCAAATCCCTTCAGTGAAGTTACCGGGGATTAATTCAAGATATTAAGGAACAAGAAGCGTTGGAAGACGCAGCAGGTTAAAGACGAGATCTGGATAGACGCCCAAAGCTAAGGTTGCGATAAAGCAGATTCCAATTCCCGCGCTCACCATAAATGAAGGAACTTCCACAGTTACGGTCTCATCGGTTGGCTCTTTAAAGAACATAATCAAAATAACTCTGAGATAGAAGAAGAGCGCGATCGCACTTGAGAGCACACCGACTACAACGATGGCGATATTTCCGCTGTCATATGCCGCGGTGAAGATAGAGAACTTCGCAATAAATCCTGCGGTCAGTGGAACTCCACCGAAGCTCAAAAGGAAGAGTGAAAATGCGGTGGCGACCAGCGGCGACTTCTTCGCCAAACCTGCCCAACGATTGAGATCGTTTACCTCGCCCGTGGAGTCACGAACTAAGGTCACAATGCCGAAGGCGCCGATAGTGGCAAAACCATAGGCCACTAAATAGAACAACATCGAGGTGAGGCCAATTTGGCTTAAGGCAATAACGCCCGATAACAAGAATCCAGCATGGGTAATTGAAGAATATGCCAAGGTCCGCTTTACATCGCGTTGTGAAATCGCGGCAATTGCGCCGCCAGCCATCGTCACACTAGCTATTGCAACAAAGACGGGACGCCAATCGCTCTGAATAGCGCCGAAGGCCACAACGAAGATACGGAACATGGCTCCAAATGCGGCCACCTTTGTGCAAGCAGCCATGAAACCGGTGACCGGAGTTGGCGCACCTTGGTAGACATCGGGAGTCCACGAGTGGAAGGGAACCGCTCCAACTTTAAAGAGCAGGCCGACTGATACAAAGATCAGCCCAAGGAATAAGAAAATGTGATTGGCGCCTGGGGTCTGGGCTGCGGTTCTAATAGTTCCAAGTGAGAGGCTGCCCGAGAAGCCGTATAAGAAAGCTCCGCCGAAGAGGAAGAAGGCTGAAGAGTAAGCACCAAGCAAGAAATACTTAAGAGCTGCTTCTTGTGAGAGCAAGCGGCGGCGGCGCGCTAGACCGGTGATGATGTAGAGCGGAATGGAGAGAACTTCGAGCGCGACAAAGAGCGTGATCAGATCATGAGCAACTGGGAAGAGCAACATTCCAGAGATTGCAAAGAGAACGAGAGGATAGATCTCGGTCATCTGGACGCCTGAAAGGGTTGCCTCTTTCTCTTCCGATGAACCTGGAAGTGCTGATGCCTGCGGAGCAAAGTGATCGTTCTGAGTAAAGAAGAGCAGCGCCACGAATGCAAGAACGAGAATGGTTCCCTGCAGGAAGGTACCGGCTGCATCTGTAGAAACAGAATCAATGGCAGCGGTCTGTGAAACTGCGGCCCTGATAGAGATCACCCAACCGAAGGCGGTTGCCACGGTGAGGAGTGCAATGATGATTTGCAGGCGAGCCCGATATGCGCGGGCTACAAACCCTTCGACCAGTACGCCAAGGAGTGCTCCACCTAAAACGATGAGAATGGGTGCAAGTAAATTGTAATTAAGTGCGGGTGTACTAAGCATTATCTACCTGCCAATGGAGTTGGGTCACTGACGTGAACCTGTGACAAAACTTGGCTCGTCATAGGGTTGATCGTGTGAATCGCAGGCTTTGGATAGAACCCAAGCAGTACAAGAGCAACAATCACAGGAGCAATCGCTACCTTCTCACGTAGATTCAAATCTGGCGTATCTTCATTTCCCTCTTGCAGTGGGCCGTGGAGTGCGCGCTGCACCAGGATCAATACATAGAGCGCAGCCAGGATGATTCCGAGCGTTCCCACAACTGCTGCCGCTGGATAACGTGTGAAAGTACCCAGCAGGACGAGGAACTCACTTACGAAACTTGATAAGCCAGGAAGTGCCAGAGCAGAAAGTCCCGCGATGAAGAAGGACCATGCCATCACTGGAGTGATGCGTTGCAAGCCTCCAAAATCCGCGACCTGAGTGGACTTGCGACGTTCAATCATCCAACCACCAACGAGGAAGAGTGCGGCGGTCGAGAATCCATGGTTAACCATGTACAAGCTTGCACCAGTGATGCCTTGACTCGTAAGAGCGAAAATTCCGAGAACGATAAAACCGAAGTGCGAGATCGAGGTAAATGCGATCAACGAATTCAGGTCTTTCTGTCCAATGGCGAGAAATGCGCCGTAGATAATCGAGATAAGGGCCAACACAATGATGTACGGAGCGAAAGTCTTGGTTGCTTCGGGGAAGAGAGCGAGGCAGAAGCGGATCATTCCGTAGGTGCCGACCTTATCCAGCACTCCGAGGACGAGAATGGATGTTCCAGGGGTCGCAGAGCGAGCTGCTCCAGGAAGCCAGGTATGGAATGGGAAGAGTGGGGCCTTGATAGCAAAGGCGATAAAGAAACCTAAGAAGAGCCAATCTTGGGTGTTATGGCTGATCTTTAAATGTGAAAGTTGAGTTACATCAAATGAGGCATGTCCCTGATGAACGGAGATGACAAAAATTCCGATAACTGCGGCGAGCATCAGAAGCCCACCGAAGAGGCTGTAGAGCAAGAACTTGAGAGCGGCGGCGCCACGATCTCCGCGTCCAAAGCCGCCGATTAAAAAATAGACCGGAACGAGCATCGCTTCGAAGATGACATAGAACAAGAAGACATCGGTAGCCGCAAAGACCGCCACCATAAATGTCTCGAGAACCAAGATCAAGATGTAGTAGGTCTTAACGCTCCAACGACCGTTCTCTGCTTCGTTCCACCCACCGACAACAACGATTGGTACCAACACGGTTGTAAGCAGAATGAGTACTAGTGCCAATCCATCGATTCCGACAGCGTAGTTGATGTTGAAAACTTTAAACCAAGAGTGAGAAGAGACTAGTTGGAATCCTTGTACTCCAAATTTGTATTTGGTCAACATCAATAGCGAGCTAATCAAAGTAATGACTGAGGAGCCAAGCGCAATTAATTTGATGTTCTTGGTATTTTCACGTGGCGCAATAGCAAGAGCTAAGACACCAACCAACGGCAAGAGAATGGTGAGAGTTAGTAAGTTCATTGAGTGACCACCCAGAGAATAAGGGCACCTATGAAGACGCCTACAAACATAGTGAGTGCATATGACCTCACGTATCCATTTTGAATCTTGCGTAATACATCAGAGATCTCGCTGATAACCCAACCGAC
>DAIOGE010000014.1:0-11647 GCA_036745375.1 Candidatus Nanopelagicaceae bacterium | reverse complement strand
ATCCATTTTGAATCTTGCGTAATACATCAGAGATCTCGCTGATAACCCAACCGACAAGGCGCACTGCCCCATCGATAACTCTGTTATCGGTAAGGACCAATCCCTCGGTAAGCGCGGCACCTGGCTTAACCAAGACCGCATTGTTGAAGTCATCTTGATAAAGATCCTTGCGAGCAATCTTGGTAAAGATAGAGACCTTCTCTGGAGCGATCTCAGGAACGGTGCGGTATTTGGCGATCGCGATACCTGCGCCGATAACAACGACTACGAGCGCAAGGAGTGAGACCACCAACGGCTTCATCAACTCTTTGCCGCCCACTGCATTGGAGGCATTAACCACTGGTTGTAACCAATTGACCAATGCGCTTCCAGCGCTCAATAGAAATCCGGATGCGACCGAGCCAATGGCCAGAACAACCATCGGGCCCCACATCAATACTGAACTCTCGTGCGGGTGCGAACCATCTTTCCAACGGCGGGCGCCAGCGAAGGTCAATACGACAACACGAGTCATATAAAAGGCGGTGATCGCAGCGCCTAGGAGTGCAGCGCCACCCAAGATAATTCCCTTGCCCCCACCTTGATTAAAGGCGGTCTCAATAATCTTGTCTTTTGAGTAGAAGCCGGCAAATGGTGGAACGCCCAAAATTGCCAGATATCCAAGTCCGAAGGTGACGGCGGTAATCGGCATAAATTTGGCGAGACCACCGTATTTACGCATATTTACCTCGTCGTCCATGCCATGCATGACCGAACCAGCGCCGAGGAACATTCCAGCTTTAAAGAATCCGTGAGTTAAAAGGTGCATGATCGCAAAGGCATATCCAACCGGACCAAGTCCAGTCGCCAAGATCATGTAACCGATCTGAGACATGGTCGATGCAGCAAGCGCCTTCTTGATGTCATCTTTGGCAGTACCAACAATAGCTCCGAAGAGAAGAGTGATCACACCAACGGTGACAACCAAGATACGAGCGGTCGATGAAGCATCAAAGATGAAGTTGGAGCGCGTTATGAGATAGACGCCAGCAGTAACCATCGTTGCGGCGTGGATCAGAGCGGAGACTGGTGTTGGACCAGCCATCGCATCACCCAACCATGATTGCAGTGGGAACTGCGCAGACTTTCCGGCAGCGGCCAAGAGCAGCATTGCACCAATCGCGGTTAGCGCAGCTGGCGATGCATGCGACGCACCTGCCTTAACTCCCGCAAATGAAACCGTTCCAAATTGCGCAAAGGAGATCATGATCGCAAGAGAAAGACCTACGTCACCAACACGGTTGGCGATGAAGGCCTTCTTTGCAGCGACTGCATATGCGGGATTTTGATTCCAGAAACCAATCAAGAGATATGAGGCGAGGCCAACGCCCTCCCAACCAACGTACAAGTTGAGGTAAGAGTCGCCCAAGACTAAAAGCAACATGGCTGCGATAAATAAGTTGAGGTAAGCAAAGAAGCGACGACGGTCTTTATCGTGATCCATATAAGCGATGGAATAGATATGAATCAGAGTTCCAACACCGGTGATGAGAAGCACGAAACAGACAGAGAGTTGATCCAGAAGCAATGAGGCATCAACGTGGAGATTGCCGACCGCGATCCATTCAAAGATCTTCTGCGTAGCGGCGCGATCTGCTCCGGTGTGGTGGTGCATTGAAATAAATTCAGAGAGACCTATTCCAAAGGTGGCGGCCGAGACCAGCGTCGCGAGGAGGTGTCCCCACTTATCTGCGATGCGACCTAACAGGAGCAATATCGCCGCGCTAAAGAGCGGAAGAGCGATGAGGTAAACCAAGTGGCTGCTAGTTCTCATTAGTTCTTCAACAAACTGGCATCATCAACAGATGCCGATCGGCGGGAGCGATAAATAGTGACGATGATGGCCAACCCAACTACTACTTCGCAGGCGGCAACAACCATGGTGAAGAACGATGCAACTTGTCCATCGAGATTTCCATGAATCCGAGAGAAGGTAACCAAGGCCAAGTTAGCCGCATTGAGCATCAATTCAACGCACATAAAAATTACGATCGCATTGCGGCGTACCAGCACACCTAACGCACCGATTGAGAAGAGAATGACTGAGAGGTAGAGGTAATTTGAGATATCCATTTAGTCCTCCTGCTCTTCGATAGCTTCTAGAGCAAAACCCGCGCTGGTGATGATGTCACCACGTGAGCGCAAGGTCTGTGAGACCGAGGTAGGAGCGGGAGAGCCATCTGGAAGAAGTGCCGGAACATCGACCGCATTGTGGCGGGCATAGACACCTGGAGCTGGAAGTCCAGCTGCATCTCCCAAAGAGTCCTTGCGGAATCTGGCGATAGCCAAATCGCGTTGCGCAAATGGCGAGCGAACCTTTTGTGAGTGTGCCAAGACCATGGCGCCGAGAGCTGCAGTGATGAGGAGAGCTGAGACAACTTCGAAGGCCCATACATATTGAGTAAAGAGCAATTTAGCCAAGCCTTGCACATTTCCATCGGCGTTAGCCACGCCAAGTCCTGCTGCTGGCGCACCAACTGTGGCACGACCTAGGAGTGAGATAAGCAAGCCGCCTAATCCAATAGCGGCCACAATTGATGGGATCCGCTGTCCTTTGAGATTTTCAACGAAGGACTCAGAACTATCGACGCCCACCAACATAAGAATGAAGAGGAAGAGCATCATTACAGCGCCGGTATAAACCACAATCTGCACAATCCCTAGGAAGAGTGCATCTTCGGCGATGTAGAAGATTGCTAGCGTCACCATCACCCACGCCATCAAGAGCGCAGAGTGGACCGCCTTCTTTACCAACAAAATTCCTAACGCAGCGATAACCGCTAATGGAGCCAGGATCCAGAACTGCACCGCCTCTGGAGTCGCCGTGCGACCAACTGTGAGGGCTAGGTGAAATGAGTTGTGCAACATTTTATTTCTGCTCCTCCGGTGCCTGCGAAGGGTGTGAACCAGTGATCTCACCTTTGTAGTAATTAAGGTGTGAAGAATCTGGATACATTGGGTGGGGCGGAGCGATCATTCCTTGACGTAATGGAGCCAAGAGATCTTCCTTCTCAAAAATTAACTTGGAGCGTTGGTTATCGGCCAACTCATATTCATTAGTCATCGTTAGCGCGCGAGTTGGACAAGCTTCGATGCAGAGTCCACAGAAAATACAGCGCAGGTAATTGATCTGATAAACCTGACCAAAGCGCTCACCAGGAGAGAAGCGCGCCTCTTCAGTGTTGTCTGCGCCCTCTACATAAATCGCATCTGCTGGGCAGGCCCAGGCACAAAGTTCGCAGCCAATACATTTTTCGAGGCCATCTTCATAGCGATTTAACTGATGGCGACCGTGGAAACGCTCTGCAGTTGGCTCTTTAACATCTGGGTACTCAACGGTGTTGACCTTCTTGAACATTGTGGCGAAGGTGACCCAGAACCCCAACAATTGCTTCGAGAAACTATTTGCTTCATCAGCCATTCTGGCTCTCCAATTCAGTAACGACACTTGCCTCTGTTACCAGAAGTTGTCCAGGAAGAGCAGGGACGGGGAATGATGGAGGTGGCAGGTCAGGCAGGGTTGCCGCCTCTTTAGCCTTCGCGACAGATCTGTCATAGACAGTTGTGGCAAGGACTACTAAGAGAACGACGCCGATGCTGAAACCGAAGACCACTGGACGGCTTACAGCACGTTGTGACATGACGCGAAGTGTGGCCAGAACCAAGATCCATACCAGGCTGGTAGGAATCAAGACCTTCCAACCAAATTTCATGAATTGGTCGTAGCGCAGACGTGGAAGTGTTCCGCGCAACCAGACGAACAAGAAGAAGAATGCGACCACTTTGCCGACAAACCAGAAGAGGGTGAACCATCCACCAAGCCAAGACTCTGTGAAGGTCAACCCAGGTAGAGCGTGATATCCACCCAAGAAGAGAGTCGTTGCCAATGAAGATACTGCAACGATATTTACATACTCAGCGAGGAAGAAGAGAGCGAATTTAAGTGATGAGTACTCGGTGTGGAATCCGCCAACGAGTTCGCCTTCAGCTTCAGCAAGGTCAAATGGGGCACGGTTAGTTTCGCCCACCATTGAAATTACATAAATTACAAATGATGGGAAGAGGACGACCGCGAACCACCATTGATGTTGCGCTGCAACGATCTCTGAGGTGGACATGCTTCCTGAGTAGATAAATACAGCAACAAGTGAGAGACCCATTGCAACTTCATATGAGATCACCTGAGCGCTAGAGCGCAATCCACCGAGCAGTGGATAGGTAGATCCAGATGACCAACCAGCGAGAACGATTCCGTAGACGCCGATCGATGCAATAGCCAAGATGTAGAGAACGCTGACAGGTAGATCTGTTAATTGCATTGCAGTCTTATGACCAAAGAGCGTTACCTTGCCGGTAAATGGAATAACGGCGAATGCCATAAAGCATGTTGTAGCGGAGATAATCGGGGCGATAATAAAGACGATCTTGTCTGCAGCTGCAGGAATCAGATCCTCTTTGAGTGCCAACTTCACTCCGTCGGCCAAGGCTTGCAACAATCCAAACTTTCCAACGCGGTTAGGTCCAAGACGCATCTGCATTCTGGCAACGATTCGACGCTCTCCCCACACAGCCATCAAGGTGCAGACCACGCAGAAGACGAAGATCAGTACGCCTTTTACGAGAATGAGCCAGCCTGGATCTTGGCCGATAAGAGTTGTTGTACTCATCGCTTTGCCACCTTTACAGCGCCACTGGTGAATCCAAGTGATGGAATAACTTGTGAGCCTTCAGAGTTTCGTGGAACCCAGACCAAATTATCTGCGATCTCTCGGATAGAGACCGGAAGTTCGAGAGAACCGCGCTCAGTTGAAATCACAACTGAATCCTCCTCGGTAACTCCGAGTTTGGCTGCGGTTGTAGCCGAGATATGTGCGCGCGCCTTCTTTGCGGTTCCCGCCAAATTCGCTTCGCCTTGTTGTAGTGATCCAAGGTCGAGCAGGAAGCGCCATGAAACCAATGTGTACTCATCCGACGATGCAGGTGAAGCTTCGCGCTTAGCAAAGCCTGGCTTTGCGCCGTCCCATGCTCCGAGTGATTCGATCTCCGCAGCAGCAGCGGTTACGGATGGAAGATTGATTGGCTTACCAATCTCATCTGCCAAAATCGAGAGGATGCGTACATCGCTACGCAGGTCGGCATCATCAACGCCTTTATCGAAACGACGTGCTACACCGCGCCAATCGAGATATGAACCTGATTTTTCAACAACTGCAGCAACCGGAAGCACAACATCTGCAATCGCGGTGACAGCGCTATGCGAAATCTCGAGCGAGACAACAAAGGTATTGAGCAATTGATTGAGAGCATCGGCTGAGATATCCATTGGATCTACTCCACCGAGCAGGATCGCATCGAGGGATTCGTCGCCAAGAGCTTCCAAGATCTCTGATGTTGAACGACCTGGTTGCGATGGAAGATCAATCACACCCCATGCACTTTGTACATCGACTCGTGCAGATGTATCTGCAACTGGACGATTTCCAGGAAGCAAGTTTCCAATCGCACCTGCAGCGAGAGCTCCTCGCTCACCTGCGCGACGTGGAATCCATGCCAACTTCGCGCCAGTTGATTGCGCGATCTCATATGCCGCAGAGAGAGTGCCTGCGGTTTCTGCAGCGCGCTCACCAATCAGAATAACGCTCTGTGCTGTAAGGCTAGAGAGTTCAGACAAATTCTTGATCAACTTTGCGTTGAGCTTCTTGCTACCGCGACTTGAAATTGGGGCGTTCGACGTAACAGCGAGTCCGCGCTTGCGAACATGGCGATAGATGCGCAAGAAGACGATGGGAGATTCTTCTTCGGGTTCAAAATCAACCAATACAACCTGGTCGGCCTTATCGATATCGGCATATGTTGTCTTGAGATCAGTAGCAACCGCAGCTAAGAAATCACGCTCCTCATCTGAGTGTGGACGAGCGCGGAAATCGATGTCATTGGTGCCGAGTGCTACGCGGGCAAACTTGGAGTAGCCGTAAGCATCTTCATGAGTAAGGCGGCCTCCAGTGAGAACTCCAACGCGCTTTCCCTTTAAGCCTGCAGCTGCTGCTGCAATTGCCTCAGGCCATGAAGCCTCATGAAGTTCGCCATCTGCACCACGAACGAGTGGGTGCTTTACGCGCTCACGTGAGGTCAGATATTTAAAGGCCCAACGACCCTTGTCGCAGTTCCACTCTTCGTTGACGGCTGGGTCATCGCCAGCCAGACGACGCAAGGTCTTGTCGCGGCGGATATCTGTGCGTAGATCGCAACCCGATGCGCAGTGCTCACACGCTGAATCAACCGAGACCAGGTCAAAGGGGCGAGCGCGGAAACGGTAGGAACTTCCCGTAAGAGCACCCACTGGGCAGATCTGCACAGTGTTGCCAGAGTAATAAGACTCAAATGGATCGTTCTCGTAGATACCGACTTGTTGCAACGCTCCACGTTCGTTCAAGGTAATGAATGGATCACCTGCGATCTCGTTAGAGAAACGAGTGCAGCGAGCACAGAGAACGCAACGCTCTCTATCGAGCAAAACCTGTGAAGAGATATGAATTGGCTTCTCAAAGGTCCGCTTTGTTCCTTCGAAGCGAGACTCTGGGCGTCCTGCCGACATCGCCTGATTCTGTAGTGGGCACTCACCACCCTTGTCGCAGATTGGACAATCAAGTGGGTGATTAATAAGAAGGAACTCCATGATTCCCTCTTGAGCCTTTGCAGCTACAGGAGAGGTCAGTTGAGTCTTTACAACCATTCCATTTTCAACTGGCATGGTGCAGGAAGCCTGTGGCTTGGGGAATGCGCGGCCATTGATTTCAACATCCACCAAACATTGGCGGCAAGCGCCAGCTGGAGAGAGAAGTGGGTGATCGCAGAACCGAGGGATAGCAATTCCCAATTGCTCGGCAGCGCGAATGATGAGTGTTCCCTTTGGAACAGTTACTTCTACTCCATCAATAACCGCGGTAACGGTCTCAACCGCTGTTACAGCTTGCTCGGGCGTCATTTAAGCACCTGCCGTTTCAAAGAGCGTCGAAGCAATTGGATCAAAGGGGCATCCGCCTTGATTGAGGTGCTGGATATATTCATCGCGGAAATATTTAAGTGAGGAGATGATCGGTGCGACTGCGCCATCAGCGAGCGCGCAGAATGAACGTCCTGCAATGTTGTCGCATAGATCGAGCAACTTGGTGAGATCTTCTTCAGTTCCCTTGCCGGCTTCCAGATCTTTCATGATCTGTACCAACCACCAGGTGCCTTCACGACATGGTGTGCACTTGCCACAGGATTCGTGCTTGTAGAACTCGACCCAACGCAGTACCGCGCGCACAACGCATGTTGTCTCATCAAAAATTTGTAGAGCTTTAGTTCCAAGCATGGAACCTGCAGCAGATACTCCTTCATAATCGAGAGGCACATCAAGATGTTCTGCAGTAAACATTGGAGTAGATGATCCACCAGGAGTCCAGAACTTAAGTTGATGACCGGCACGAACTCCGCCAGCGAGCTCCAAGAGCTCTCGCAATGTAATTCCTAAAGGCGCCTCAAACTGTCCTGGATGAGCGACATGACCTGAGAGCGAATACAAGGTATATCCCTTGCTCTTCTCAGTACCCATCGCTTGGAACCATTCAACGCCATTACTAATAATTGATGGAACGGATGCAATCGACTCCACATTGTTCACAACAGTTGGCATCGCATATAGACCAGCGATAGCAGGAAATGGTGGACGCAAACGTGGTTGACCACGGAAACCTTCGAGTGAGTCAAGCAACGCAGTCTCTTCACCACAAATATACGCACCAGCACCGGCGTGCAGGGTCAGCTCTAAATCGAAACCGCTTCCCAAAATATTCTTTCCAAGCAGACCAGCTGCATATGCATCTTCGATCGCCTTCTGAACTCGGCGATAGACATGCACTACCTCACCGCGAAGATAGATGAAGGAATGATTAGCGCGGATTGCATAAGAACCAATGATGATGCCCTCAATAAGTGAGTGAGGATTTGCCATCAATAGCGGCATATCTTTACAAGTGCCTGGCTCTGATTCATCGGCATTCACAACTAAGTAATGAGCCTTGTTATCTCCTTGTGGAATAAAGCTCCATTTATTTCCTGTTGGGAATCCTGCGCCACCTCGACCGCGTAGTCCAGACTCTTTAACAAGGGCAATGATCTCGTCAGGAGTTGATTTAAGAGCCTTGGCGAGTGCGTCATAGCCACCGTGGCGCTTATATCCAGCAATGGTGAAGGAATCTGCCTCATCCCAGTGGGCGGAAAGTACTGGAGTTAATGTGCTCATTTGCTGCCCTGCGACTTTGCGATGTTAAGTCCAAGCAGTGATGCTTCCCCTGCTTGCACGCCCTCGTCGGCCAATCCATCGGAGATTCCGGCAAGGACTGCAGAATTCTCTTTCCAGGTACGCAACTTATTAGGTCCACGCGTTGGAGCAGGTGGATTTCCGTTGCGAGCGCCATCAACCAAATCTTTAACAGAGGCTGGAGTCTGATTGTCGTAGAACTCCCAGTTGACCATTACAACAGGTGCGTAGTCACACGCGGCGTTGCACTCAATGCGCTCTAGCGAAATCTTTCCATCAGCGGTTGTCTGATCTTTCTTAATTCCAAGATGATCGCAGACCGAGTCATAGATTGCGTCTCCGCCCATAATGGCGCAGAGAGTGTTTGTGCAAATTCCAACGTGGTACTCACCAACTGGATCACTCTTGTATTGAGTATAAAAAGTGGAGACCGCGGTAACTTCAGCGGTAGCAAGGTTTAACTTCTCTGCAATAGTTTCGATTCCACGAGGTGTCACATAGCCATCTATTGATTGCACATAGTGCAAAAGCGGCATGATCGCCGAACGGCTTTTAGGGTAGCGCGCAATGATGGAATCCATCACGGCGAGCTCATCTGTTGTAAAGGACATTAGCGGTCAACCCCACCCATCACTGGATCTATTGAAGCAACTGCTGCAACGACATCGGCGATCATGCTGCCTTCGCACATTGCAGATAAAGATTGCAGATTGTTAAAGGAAGGTTCGCGGAAATGAACGCGGTATGGATGCGTGCCACCATCTGAGATGAGGTGGACTCCGGTCTCGCCACGAGGAGACTCAACTGTGGAGTAGACCTGCCCAGCAGGAACTCTGAATCCTTCTGTCGAAATCTTGAAGTGATGGATAAGCGCCTCCATGGATTGACCCATGATGTGAGCGATATGTTCTTGGGAGTTACCCATGCCATCGGCGCCGACTTTGAGATCGGCAGGTGAGCCGAGCTTCTTATCTTCAATAACTACAGGAGCACCTTCAAGCTTCTCAAGCTTGTCGCAGCACTGCTCGATGATCCGAAGTGATTGCTCCAACTCTTGCATCTTGATCATGAAGCGACCGTATGTGTCACAGCCATCATTTGTGATGACATCAAAATCGTAGTTCTCGTAACCGCAATAAGGCTCGGACTTACGAAGATCCCATGGCAATCCGGTCGCGCGAAGGATCGGGCCAGTGATTCCCAATGTGATGCAACCAGGAAGATCTAGGTAACCGACACCGACTGTGCGCTTCATCCAGATTGTGTTACCAATCAGGATCTTGGCGTTGTCTTTAAAGTTGTGACGTAACTCTTTTACAGTTTCACGGATCTTGGTGATGCCACCTGCAGGAATATCTTGTGAGACTCCGCCTGGACGGACATAGGCCATGTTCATGCGAAGACCTGAGACCATCTCCATGATGTCCAAAACTTTTTCACGTTCACGGAATGCGAAGAGCATCGGTGTAAGCGCGCCAAGTTCAAGAGCGCCGGTACCTAGTGCAACCATGTGAGATGAGATGCGAGTGAACTCCATCATCAGAACGCGAATAACGCTGGCGCGTTCTGGAATCTGATCAGTAACACCCAGAAGCTTTTCAACGCCAAGGCAATATGCGGTCTCGTTGAAGATCGGGGCCAAATAATCCATGCGCGTTACAAATGTGACGCCTTGAGTCCAGGTGCGATACTCGGTGTTCTTCTCAATACCGGTGTGCAGATAACCAATTCCGGCACGAGCTTCAGTAACGGTTTCACCTTCAAGTTCAAGAATCAAACGTAGAACACCGTGAGTTGATGGGTGCTGTGGACCCATATTTACAACAACGCGCTCCTCTTTCGTTGCACCAATTTCTGTGACGAGGGAGTCCCAATCGTTTCCTGTTACAGAATAAACGCGACCTTCAGTCGTCTCGCGCGAAGATGCGTATGGATCTTGTGTTGTCATCGGTAAGACCTGCGCTCTGATGGTGGTGGGACGGTGGCACCCTTGTACTCAACTGGAATTCCGCCGAGTGGGTAATCCTTACGTTGCGGATGACCGATCCAATCATCGGGCATCAAAATGCGTGTAAGTCCAGGATGGCCATCGAAGACCACCCCAAACATGTCAAAGGTTTCGCGCTCATGCCAGTTGTTACCGGCCCAAATTTCTACCAGTGATGGAACATGAGGATGTGAATCCGGCACACTCACTTCAAGGCGAATGCGACGATTAAAGGTAAGCGATAAGAGTGGGTAAACACAGTGTAATTCGCGGTCTTTATCGTTTGGATAGTGAGCGCCATTTACTCCCATGCACATCTCGAATCGAAGCGCAGGATTATCACGAAGAGCTCGTGCGACGTGAGCGAGGCGATCTGCTTTTACATGAAGCGTGAGTTCACCGCGATCAACAACAACGCGTTCAATATCTTCACTGAATTGTGGATAGGCACGCTCGAGTTCATCTGCGATCTCATCAAAATATCCACCATATGGACGAGGTGTTGAGTCAACGCTATGAGATGTGCGAACTAAGCCGCCAAAACCTGACGTATCTCCTGTGCCCTTTACGCCGAATGCGCCGCGATCTTCACTCATTGCTTCAGTAGCCCTTGAATTTGGAAGGTTGGCTTTGATGCGAGCGCAGCAGCTTCCACTTCACGAATAATCTCTTCGCGATTTACACCGAGCTTGCTATTGCTGATCTGTTCATGCAGTTTAAGAATGGCATCCATCAACATCTCGGGGCGAGGTGGACAACCCGGTAGATAAATATCAACGGGGACGATGTGATCTACACCTTGCACGATGGCGTAATTGTTAAACATTCCACCAGATGAGGCGCATGCGCCCATCGAGAGCACCCACTTCGGTCCAGGCATTTGATCGTAAATTTGTCGAACAACAGGTGCCATCTTCTGAGATACGCGACCCGCAACAATCATTAAATCTGCTTGACGTGGTGAAGGTCTAAAAACTTCCATTCCAAAACGGGCTAGGTCATAACGACCGCCACCTGCCGCCATCATCTCGATAGCGCAGCATGCCAATCCGAATGTGACCGGCCAGAGTGAACTCTTGCGCATATATCCAGCCAAACCTTCGACTGTTGATAGCGCTATTCCCGCTGGTAACTGTTCTTCCAGACCCATGGTTAATCCCATTCCAATCCGCCGCGTTGCCACACATATGCATATGCAACAAAGACTGTAAGTATGAAGATCACCATTTCAACGAGACCAAAGAGTCCAAGTTGATTAAATGAGACCGCCCATGGATATAAGAAGACAATTTCGATATCGAAGACGATAAAGAGCA
>DAIOGE010000013.1:0-16583 GCA_036745375.1 Candidatus Nanopelagicaceae bacterium | reverse complement strand
TCAGAGAGCACGGTTGCATCAGCGAGTGCGAGCGAACCTGCGGTGCCAGGTAATCCGACCGCTTCAATATTGTCTTTAATGAGAATCGGCTGACCACCAAGTGGTAAATCCTTGCCAGCCTTGTCGTAAGCATCTGCATCAGCGAGCGCCGCTTCACGCACCGCCAGAACGGATCGAAGTTCATAGCCAGAGTGATCAATAGTGGCGATCTTATTGAGGGCGATTTCTACCTGTTCGCGTGAATTCATGGATTAAGAATAGGTCAGGTCAGCGTTAAATCCAGTCGAAGGTCCGCTCGATTGCCTTCTTCCAATTCAGTAAGCCAGTTGTTGCAAGATGGCTATCTAGCTCAGGTTTCCAACGATTGCTCTCCTGCCATTGAGATTTCAACTCAGATAGATCACTCCACACACCAACGGCGAGGCCGGCAGCATAAGCGGCCCCTAGCGCAGTTGTTTCGGCAACAATCGGCCTAGAAACTTCAATCTGCAAAATATCTGCCTGCATCTGCATGCAAAGGTGATTCTGCGTGATTCCGCCATCTACACGAAGGACTTTGATTTTGACGCCGGTCTCTTCTTCCATAGCCTTAATAACATCGAGCGTCTGATAACAAATCGCCTCCAAGGTGGCGCGAGCTATATGCGCCTTAGTGGCTGCACGTGTGAGGCCGACGATTACGCCACGAGCGTCTGATCGCCAGTACGGCGCGAATAGGCCTGAAAAAGCTGGAACGAAGTAGATACCACCATTATCTGGCACGCTCGCGGCCAAGGCCTCAATATCCGAAGATTTCTCAATGACTCCGAGTTGGTCGCGCAACCATTGCACTGCGGATCCCGTAACTGCAACCGAACCTTCGAGCGCATAACTTGCGGGTGCATCTCCCAATTTGAAGGCAAGGGTTGTAAGTAACCCCTTCTTCGATCTAATTAATTCTGCTCCGGTGTTGATCAAAGCAAAGTTGCCAGTGCCATACGTAGTCTTTGATTCTCCCTTTTCCAAGCAGAGTTGACCAAGTAGCGCTGCATGCTGATCTCCGACAATTCCAGAGATAGGAATTCTTGCCCCGAAGACTCCATTTTCTGCGGTATATCCATAAATCTCGGACGAACTCTGAATGCTCGCTAATGCGCCTTGAGGAACGCCAAAGATCGATAACAGCTCTTCATCCCATTGGAGCGTCTCAAGATTCATCAGGAGAGTTCTGGATGCGTTGGAGACATCCGTAACGTGAATATTGTCTTCACTCAGATTCCAGACCAACCACGAGTCGATTGTTCCGAATCGCAAATCTCCCTGATCACGAGCACTTGCAACCTCGTCAGAATTTCTGAGCATCCAGCTCATCTTGCTTGCAGAGAAGTATGGGGCGAGGGGTAGGCCTGTCTTATAGGTTATTTGTGCACCCGTCTCAACTGAAATCTCATCCAAGATGGATTGGCTTCGGGTGTCCTGCCATACGATCGCGTGGCCAATAGGTTGACCTGTCCGTCCATGCCAGGCAACCGTCGTTTCTCGCTGGTTGGTAATGCCGATGGCAGCGATCTCCGAACCCGCAATCTTTGAACTTTCTAATACCTCTTTAATAAGCGAATTTGTTGCCTGCACGATTTCTAGCGGATCATGCTCGACCCAGCCAGGATGAGGAAGATATTGAGTGTGCTCTCTTTGAGCAGAGGCGACGACCGACCCAACCTCGTTAAAAATCATGAAGCGGGTACTTGTCGTGCCTTGATCTATCGCCCCAATGTAAGACATACCCGTATTCTAAGCAGGTGACCACCAATATGTCAGTGCTCAATCCTGATCAACGTAGCGCAGATATCGACGCATTGGCGACTGATGAATTCGATCTATTGGTCATTGGTGGTGGAGTCGTAGGGTGCGGGATCGCTCTTGATGGCGCAGCGCGCGGACTGAAAGTAGCACTCGTTGAAAGCAATGACTTTGCCTCAGGAACTTCGTCTCGATCGAGCAAACTCATTCATGGCGGATTGCGATATCTAGAACAATTTGATTTCAAGTTAGTTCGAGAAGCACTTCATGAGCGTGAAATGATGATTACGGAACAAGCGCCTCACCTCGTTCAGCCGCTCTCATTCTTATATCCACTCCACAATAAATATTTTGATCGCCTTTATGTAGGTGCAGGTCTAATGCTCTACGACTTACTTCGAGGAAGAATGCGGGCTGTACCGTGGCATCGTCACATCACCTTTGGGGAATTACGCACCGAAGCTCGCTCGCTTGACCCAGAGTTGATCTCAGGTGGACTTGTTTACTACGACGCTCAAGTAGACGATGCACGTCACACCGTGACAATCGCACGAACTGCACGCGAATACGGCGCACTCATGGTGCCCGGCGCTCGAGTTCGAGAGATTGTTAAATCTGGTGATCGCGTGACTGGCGCAGTCGTGGAAGTAGATGGCGAAAGTTTGGAAGTGAGATCAAAAGTTGTCATCGCTGCCGCAGGCGTCTGGAATGAAGAGCTTTACGAGCAATGTGGGATAAAGCCTGGCTATCAAATCAAGATGAGCAAAGGCGTGCATATCATTCTGCCAAAAGATGCGATCGACTCTAAGACCGGCATCATTATTAAAACTTCTCTATCTGTGCTCTTCATTATTCCATGGGGAAATGAATGGTTACTAGGAACTACTGATACTGCCTACACGGGTGATCGTGAAAATCCGCTCGCAGATAGTGCGGATGTGGATTACATCATTAATGAAGCAAATAAGGTCTTGATTCCAAAGATTAGAAGAGATCAAATTCTGAGCGTCTATGCAGGGTTGCGGCCTCTAGTCTCTCCCGCCAAAGACTCATCGACTACAAAGATCTCACGCGAACACACCGTTGATCACCCAGTGAAAGGTTTCGTCAGTATCGCAGGTGGCAAATACACTACTTATCGAGTAATGGCGGCCGATGCGGTAGATGCGGCTGTCAAAGACATCAAAGGTAAAGTCCCGAAGTCACCAACTAAAAAGATTCCACTTCTTGGAGCGGTGGGGTATCGAATGTTACGTGGTGACATTCCCGCACTGGCTGATAAATACTCACTTTCAACTGCGTGCATTGAACGTTTGCTCAATCGATATGGGTCACTGATTAATGACCTTTTTGAGATGATCAATGAAAATCCCGACCTTGCAACCGAGATTCTGCCTGGCACTGGCTACATCAAAGCAGAAGCAATTTATGCCGTGACACACGAAGGCGCGAGATCTCTTGTCGACGTTATGAACCGTCGATTGCGATTTGCGATGGAAGATTCACATCAAGGTCTCGGTGTCAGTCAAGAGATAGCGGATCTCATTGCACCAACTTTAAAATGGAAGGCTGCAGATAAAAAACGTGAGATCTCCGCATACAAGAAATTTGTAGATGTAGAAATGGTCGCAATTCGATGACCACCATTCCCGTAGCACCTAGCTATTGGGAGAACCTCTCATTAATTGAGCAGCGAACGATGCTTGCACTCCTTGCTTATGCAGCAGGTGACTCTTATGGATTTCAATGTGAATTCATTCCTCGAATCCAGGCGCCAGCTCCGACTTCGATTGGCACAAAACCGGGATGGCCTGCTGGCGGTGTCAGTGATGACACCTTGCTCACTCGTTTGACGATTTTGGCTCTATCCGAGCAAACACCAGCACAAGCACGCATAGCTTTTCTCCACTCTTTAAAGTCGAATATCTCTTCCTTGAGAGGTCTTGGCCCGACCACTCGATCTGCGCTGGGATTGCCGGTAAAGGAGAGTGAACTTCATCAGGTCGGGACGAGCAATGGCGGCATGATGCGGACTGCAATCTGCGGAATTGCATTTTCAGATCCGATTCTTAGATTCGAATGGATATCTGCCCTCACGGAGGTCACACACGATCAGGTCGTTGCGCGCGATTGCGCGATTGCGCTTGCGACCGCCTACGGTGAATTCGATCAACCGATTCGATCCGTGATGTTGGCTCAGGATCTCGATCCACGTATTCGCGAACGAATCGCCAATCTGGATAGTTGGATCCCATCAATCGATGGCATCTCAAATAATTCACTGGAGACCCTGTCAGCCGTTATTCACATCGTAGAGGGCGCCCAATCACTGCTCGATGCCTATCATCAGGCTGTGTTGCTTGGTGGCGATACAGATACAGTCGCTGCGCTGAGTGCAGGTCTTTATGCGATAAGAAATCCAAATACAGCCGAGTTCCTAGCAATCAACTGGTTGACGGAAGTAGATTGGTCTGAGCTCGATGATGCAAATGATCTAGTTAATATTTTGCTCAGTAGAAGGAAGCACGATGAGTAGACGCGTCTGGATTGTTGGGCCTGTTGCATGGGATATCGCTCTCTATCTTGAAACCTTTCCTGAGCCAGGTTCCTTCTCAAGAGCAAAGCGACGCGTTGAGCGAATCGGTGGAAGTGCTTTTAACATCAGTCACGGTCTTGCGACAACCGGTGTGGAGGTGGGATTTCTTGGTTATGTTGGAAATGATGAATTGGGCCAAAAAGTTTTAGCTGAGGTTGAAAAGAGTGAGATCAAATTTCCAGTCATAAAAATTATCGTGGGCGAGACTAACTCACCACTCTTACTCATTTCTCCATCAGGTGAGCGGACTGTCATTGCACAAAATCAGAGCCATTTACCCGAACTCTCATTGGACGATGTACAACTTACTTCGAGCGATATTGTGGTCTTTGCACTGTGGCGTGATTTCTTCTTACCCGAATTAGAGAAAGCTCGGGCGCTCGGTTGCACGACTATCGTTGGCCTTGAGGCATGCGAGGATCCATTAGTTACTGATGTGGATCTCGCCATCGGTTCTAACAATGATTTCGCTGGTCCTTACGACACTTCTAGATTTAAAGAACTCGTCGTTACAAAGGGAATCGAAGGCTCGGATTATTACTCTCGAGAGAGAAGACTTCATCAAAAGATATTTCCTGCCTCGGTGGTTGACGCA
This sequence comes from Candidatus Nanopelagicaceae bacterium, assembly GCA_036745375.1. Taxonomy (GTDB): domain Bacteria; phylum Actinomycetota; class Actinomycetes; order Nanopelagicales; family Nanopelagicaceae; genus PALSA-747. The sequence continues at coordinate 11,613 of DAIOGE010000013.1, read as the reverse complement.
ACCGGTGCCGGCGACTCCTTTATCGCTGGTTACCTTGCTGGGCTAGCTCATGAGAAAAATCCAGAAGGGTCACTCAAAATTGGTGCAGCCTGGTCCTCGATGGCTGTCGAGCATTACGATTCACTTCCACCACACTGGAGCAAAGTCGCCGAAAGGTATCCCGATGTCAGGTTATGAAGAACGGTTAGCAAAAGTTCGTCTCCTTTTGAGCGAGAGATCGCTCGAGGCGATCGTTCTACGCAGAAATCCAAACCTGGCGTGGTTTATTGGTGGCCGAGCGCACGTCCCCACAACTATTGATGCAGCCTGTCTTGATATTGTCATTACTCCTTCAAATGTCTATGCAGTCACAAATGTTGTAGAAGCTCCACGATTGATGGCAGAAGAATTGCCATCCGAGATCGAGGTTCGAAGTATTCGTTGGTGGGAGGGAAGAGATCCACAACTTCCAACTGGTGTATCAGTAGGAAGTGATCAACCTGGAGGCGACAGGATCGATCTTGGATCAGAGATCGAGATTCTTCGCCAGTCACTTGTATCCGAAGATATCCAACGATTTAGATTGATCTGTGTCGACGCAGCTCTCGCGCTAGGAAATGCGATGCGCGCAATTTCACCCGATGATCGAGAAATCGATGTGGCTGGGAAGATTACAAACGCGCTATGGCAATCTGATTTAGAGATCGCTTTCCTTGGGGTAGCTGGTGAACGCCGCGCTCCACTCATGCGCCACCCACTTCCAACCATCGATCTAATTGGCAATCGTGTTGTTGCCTCCATCTGTGCAAAGCGCAAAGGGTTGATTGCCTCCATTACTCGTATCATTAATTTCGGCCCGATTGGATCTGGTCTGGGCGAGTATGAATCACTTTTGCAGGTTGAAGCGGCGATGCTTGATGCAACAGTGGTCGGTGCCCCGTTCGCTGATCCCGTTAAAGCGGCAACTCTTACCTACGGTGCACATGGTTTTGATGAGCTTGAGTGGCATAAGCACCATCAGGGTGGGCCGACCGGGTACCTTCCTCGGGACTGGCCAGCCAATCTGGGCAGCAACCGCCAGATTGCCCTTCATCAACCAATCGCATGGAATCCCACCGGCAAGGGTTGGAAGGTTGAGGACACCCTCATTACTTCAGCCAATGGAATTGAAATTTTGACGATAGATCCATCCTGGCCAACCATGGTGGTAGATGGTAGGTCTCGCCCAGGAATTCTTCAGCGTTAATCCTCAGATTGCCTTCCTTCAACCCTTTATAACGGGCTGATAAACATTTGGCGTGCCTCTTGACCAAGGGGCAGTGAGATGACACTCTCATCCCTCAAGAGGTCAGACCACTGGGGGTTACATGGCAAAGGTAGTAATGGTTGCGCTTGCGCGACCTACCTTCGATCTAGGGTGCGCTCAGGCTAATTTTGATTCTGCGAAAGCGCTCCTTCAAGAACTCGGTGCAGAAGTGGTCGGACCAGCAGAACTGGTGATGACTCCTGAAGATGTAGCAGGAGCTGCCATTCCAGCCGGAGATCTCTACATACTCTTCATGGCTTCATTCTCTGATGCATCTCCTGCTGTTGAATTGCTTGGCAAAGTTCCAGGGCCAGTTCTTCTATGGTCAATGCGCGAACCTGGTGAAGTTGGAGAACGTCTCAAGCTCAACTCAATGTGTGGTGCAAACCTTGCTGCACATGCGCTGATGAGTGCAGGTCAAACCTTTAGGCACTTACATGGCAATGCAGATGAGGTTCAGGTCCGTACCAAACTTGAGCAAGCGCTCGCTGGCAATCTGCCTGCTGCTTCAACACCGACTCCTACCTCTGGCCCGCTCGCAGATATCGCAGAGACTAAAGCAGCCCTCGCACATCTTTCAGGTAAGCGAATCGGCACTATAGGTGAAGCTCCCAATGGCTTCACTCCATGCACCTTTGATGGGCCAAAGCTCAAAGAATTATTTGGTTTGAATATCTTGCCGCTCACCATGGTGGATGCATTCGCAAAAATTGCAGAGGTTCCATCGGCACGTGCGCAAGCGGCTCATAATGCAGCAGCGGCAGCACAACCAACGCTTACTGCGGTGAATACAGTAGAGGCAATCAAAGTTGCTGGTGTTGAAGTTGCTCTCGATGATTGGCAGGAGAAAGACCATCTCGATGCAATTGCGGTTCGTTGCTGGCCGGAATTCCCCACTGATTTAGGGGCTTGTGTCTGCTCAGCACTTGGTCGACTCGCAGATCGAGGCACTGTGACAACATGTGAACGCGACGTTATGGGTGCCGTAACCATGTTGATGTGTGAAGCGCTTGGTTCTGATGAAAATTACCTCGTCGATATCGTAGATCTCCAAGAGAGCGAAGGAATTATTCGTCTCTGGCACTGTGGTTCTGCTGCCACAAAACTTGCGGCCGATCCGCAAGAAGCCACCCAATCCATCCACTGCAATCGCAAGTTGGGTGTAGCAGGTAACTTTCCGCTCAAGACCGGACCAGTAACGCTGTTCCGTATTGATCGGGATGTAGATCCGAGCAACGGCACGGGTCTGCGCATGGTTGTGAGTAGAGGGGAATCAATCCCAGCTCCCAACCACTTCCAAGGCAACACGGCAACAGTTAAGACAGATGTCGACGCTGCTGCACTGGTGAATGGAATAGTCACTGGCGGATATCCGCATCATCTCGTGATCTCATGGGTCGATGTGCGACCTGGTTTACGTCAGTTGGCGCAATTGCTTGGGATACCCCTCACAGAATGGTAAACAACATCAAACCCTCGAAAGAAGGAAACCTCCTCATGAAAAAAGGAATGCAAAGAAGCACTTTCCGTATGGGAGCAATCGTTGTTGCAGCGTTTGGACTTGCAACAGCATCACTCACAGCCGTAAGTGCGGATACGACTCCAACTTTTGGTGCTAAGTGCGCCACTGCCGGAGTAAGCACTGGTACTTCATCTACATCACTCATCTGCACAGCAGATGCCAACGGCGCCCTCAAATGGGCAAGAGTTCGTTTATCTTCAGGTAACGGAGTTCCAGTCCCAGCTCTTCATATCACTGGCGGCGGGTCTATCGAATTCCATCACTGGCGTGCGGAAGATAAAGTCGTTCTCCAAGGCATCATTGATCAGTTCCAAGCTGCAAACCCCGGTGTAAAGATCACACAAGTTATTGAGAGCTCAAACGACTATACCAACCTCGCATACTCACAGATCTCTGCAAACCCAAAGGCTGCAGTCTTCGTAACAAGTCGTGGCGGTCAGTTCGATCAGTTCTATAAAGGTGGGTTGCTGAAGGATATTTCTAACCAGCGTTATGTCCGCCAGAATGTTATTGCTAGCGCATTAACACCTGGAATGGTCGGAGGCTCTGTTTACGGTGTCCCATACCAATCCCTCTTCAACGACCCGATCTACAACGTCAGCATGTTCAAGTCCCACGGTTGGACTGTTCCAACTAACTGGACTGGGCTGCTTTCATTCTGCAAAACTGTTAAAGCAGCGGGAATAATCCCATTCGCTTGGCCAGCAGCTACTCGCGGAAACGCCGGTCAGATTTTGAATTCATTCCTCATGAACTCTGCTCCTGATCTCGCCACGCTTACTGCTCGTGTCCAAGCAATTGACACTGGTAAAGCTGATGTCACACAGCAATGGTTTGTAGATATTGCCACTAAGTACAAGCAAATGAACGATGCTGGCTGCTTCCCTGCAAATGTTGCTGGATATAACGACACTGTCGCTCCAGCAGACTTCGCAGCAGGCAAGGCCGCGGTTTACCCAACAGGTACCTTCGGTATGAGCACCGTTACTGGCTTAAACCCAGCCATGAAGGGCAATATGAAGACCTTCGGCATGATCACCGTTGATACCAAGCCACTCTATGAAGGTATTACAAATAACACCTTTATCTTGAGTGTTAATGCAAAGTCATCACCTCACGATCAGGCTATTGCTAATGCATTCATCTCGTATCTCTGCACAGCGCAAGCTGCTCAGGCATATGCGGTTGGCACTTCACAGCATGTATCGATCATCAACGTTGATTACTCAGCGAATATCGATCTCTTGAACACTTCGGATATCATGGGTAAGAAGCTCCTTCTTGCACCACGATTCTTGTTCAATAACGTCACAACCGTACGTAACCCAGTCGAAGACGCATTGATTGCAATCGGCAGCGGTGCGGACATCACAAGTACGTTGGCAGCAACTGCTAAGACCATCAAGTCGAACCTTGGTGCGTAATTAGCAATTCGGTCATAACCCAGAACGGCCCTGCCTCACTAGGCGGGGCCGTTACTGGCTCACCAAAAAAGCGGAAAAAGTCAGAATCACGGATCCTGATTGCAATGGCTGCCCCAGCCATGTTGATCTATGGCTTCCTTTATCTTTATCCGGCGGTTTCAAATCTGCTCTACTCGACCCAGCGCTGGGACGGCGTCACAAAAGCACAATTTGTTGGTCTCCATAACTTTAAATATCTGATTGCTAACGACATCACTTTCCACAAGATTGTCGGGAATAACATCCGATTCTCATTCATTGTGGTTATTTTACAAACTTTCTTCTCTTTGATGTTTGCGATCTTTCTTGTCAAGAACACAAAGTCAAATATCTTTCTCCGTACGGTCTTCTTCTTCCCAACAATTCTCTCATCGGTATCTGTTGGCCTAATTTGGTCGTTTCTTTACAACCCAAACTTTGGCTTCATAAACGCCACATTAAAGTCCGTGGGCCTTAACTCATTAGCGATCAACTGGCTCAACGATAGTCGCTACTCACTTTATTCTATTGCGATCGCACAAATTTGGTTCCACACCGGTCAAATGGTCGTTATCTACCTTGCTGGCCTACAACAGATCCCACAAGAGCTTTATGAATCTGCTGAAGTAGATGGCGCTAGCCGATGGCATCAATTTAAATATGTGACCTGGCCCATGGCACTTCCAACGACTGCTGTCGTTGTCGCCTATACAACAATCCAGACCTTCAGAGCCTTCGATTTGGTCTACTCAATGACACAGGGCGGGCCTATGAACTCATCTGATCTGATAGTCACCAATATTTATAACATGGCCTTTGGCGCCTATAAGTTCGGCTATGCATCTGCCGAGTCCATAATTCTCATTATCTTTGTGCTTGCTATTACCTGGATTCAACGTCGAACTCTTCGAGTCAAGAATGGAGATAGATGATGTTCTATAACCTTTCTCGAAAAGTTCTCCTCACAGTTTTTGCTCTCTTAGTAATTGTTCCGAGCTCGATCGTAGTTCTAGGAACCTTCAAGCAAGACTTTGAGATCTATACCAAGCCACTTGCACTACCTAAACATTGGTCCTTCTCGAATTTCACTCGCTTGATTCACGAAGGTAATGTGCTCACACCCTTCAAAAATAGCGTGATTGTAACCTCTTTTTCTGTCTTTCTCACTTTGGCCATTGCAAGTATGTGCGCCTTTGCCATCTCGCGGATGATCACAGTGACTGGAAGAGTCCTCTTCTTTCTCTTCGCACTCGGTCTAGCTATACCAGGTCAAGTCAATATCATTCCGATCTACCTTCTCTTCGTAAAATTACATCTGACTAATTCGCTTTACGGCCTGATTTTGGTCAATATTGCTGTGACGCTTCCAATCTCTATCTTCATTCTCACTACCTTCTTCCGTGATCTTCCTCGGGAGATGGTTGAAGCTTCCAGTATTGATGGAGCGGGTATGTGGCGAACATATCGTTCGATTGCGCTCCCGCTCTCAAAGCCGGCAATGGGTGCGACTGGAATCTTCCTCTTTGTTATTTGTTGGAACGATCTCCTCTATCCGTTAATGCTTATTACGCAATCAGATAAGAAGACTCTGCCTCTCACTCTCATTGATTTCCGTGGTGAGTATGCAACTAGTTACAGTATGCTCTTCACAGCGATTATGGTCGCCTCTATTCCTATGGTTCTGATGTACCTCTTTATGCAAAAATCATTCGTCGCAGGACTAACCGCTGGCGCTGTGAAGGGCTAAGTAATGTCGTTACATTCCGTCTCCTCGGAGAGCAGAGCATCGCGGATCGCGGGCCAGGTGATCGAGATGATCAATTCTCAAAAGCTCGCTCCAGGAACTGCGCTCCCACCCGAGCGTCAACTCGCTGACCTGTTGGATGTGAGCCGCCCAAGTCTTCGCGAGGCGCTCCACATTCTCCAGGCCCAAGGACTTGTTGCCATCAAGCATGGACAAGGCACATTTGTCTCTGAGCCAGTCCTCGCACAAGAGTTACGAGCAGCTACTATCGCAAAGACTCATGATCTCAATGAATTATTCGATGCCCGTGAAGCACTTGAGGTTCCCTCATCTCGGTGGGCGTCAGAGCGTGCCAACAAGGAAGATATCCGCACGTTGCGCGCCACTCTCAATCAGATGGCGCAAATAACCTCGGGTGAAAAGGTTGATTTTGAACTACTTCAGACACTTGACGCAAAGTTCCACCTCACAATCGTAGGGATCGCTGGAAACCGCTTCATTAATCAGACGCTTGGTGTGCTGCAGGATGTAATGAGAATGTCAATGGAGACAACTCTTAGATTGCCGGGCCGCCTTGAGGTTTCTCGAACCGAACATGAAGCAATATTGAAGGCGATCGAGGAGCGTGAAGGCGATCTTGCGGCCTCACTCACTCGGGCTCATATCACCGGTGCGCGCCAGACTGCGATAGCCGATGCGAAGCAGAAATCTCGCAAGTGACCATTCAAGTTCTGTGTTGTGGTGTCATAACAGTTGACACAATCGCTCTCGTTGATAAATACCCAACTGAAGATGAACGAGTAATCGCTCAGGAGATAATCCGTGCAGGTGGCGGACCTGCAGCAGTTGCAGCAGTTGCGTTATCACGACTTGGCATTTCAAGCGCTATCGCAGGCACCATCGGAAATGATTCTGATGGTGATTATGTTCTTGATCTCTTTAAGCATGAGGGCGTCAATACTGATGGAATCACTCGCACTGAGACTGCAACAGCAGGATCGGTAATCGTTGCATCCCGCGAGCGGAGTGCTCGAGCAATCAGTACTCGTCAGCCGATCCATCAGGCACCATTAAATGACCGCGCCAAAACCATCGCTGCAGAATCAACATGGGTTCACGTTGATCATGTAGGGATTAAACAACTACAAGGCGCTGGAGTAGTTCGCGGAAACGGTCCCTTGATCTCCTTCGATGCCGGGTATGGAGTAGAGGATTTTGATGTTTCAACAGTCGATCTCTTTGCGCCGAACGATAAATCACTCATGAGCCGCCATCCTGGCAAAAGCTTTGAAGCAGCTCTCAAGGACGATGCCGAGAAGGCAAACTCAATCGTTGTCGCTACGCAAGGAAGTGTCGGAAGTTCTGGATTTTCATCTGACTCCGGCTTTGTGAGCTCCCCCGGTTTTAAGACCGAGATCGTGAGCACCCTGGGCGCAGGAGATGTCTTCCATGGCGCCTTGCTTGCTCAATTTATACAAGGTTTTGCCCTACAGGAGGCGATCCGCAGAGCCAATGCGGTTGCAGCACTCTCTTGTCGAGGGCTTGACGGTCAATCTGCAATACCCACAACGTCCGAGCTCAATACCTTCTTATCTGGAGTGAAATGAAAAGAGACCTATCCCGCTTAGCCAGACCATCAGGTGCCCTTGCAATGGTCGCAGTCGACCAGCGTGAAGCACTTCGTGGAATGTTCGCCAAGCATCAGAGCACTCCAGTCCCTGATTCACAACTCACGCAGTTTAAAGTTGATGTGGCGCGAGAATTATCCCCATACGGTTCTGGATTGCTTGTAGATCAAGAATTTGGATTAGATGCGATTGTTAATGCCGAAGCCATGGATTCCAAGTGTGGCCTCATTGCAGCCGCAGATCTTCTAATTGGTCCCGCCGGTGGCGCAGCCACAGATACTGCAGTCGACCAATCGGTTGATCCACATCGTATGAAATCAATCGGCGCGGCGGGGCTCAAGTTCTTAGTCTTATGGCGTAATGATGAATCTCCGGAGTCGCGAATGAAGTTAGTTAATGAATTCAATGCTCTCTGTGATGCAGTCGATCTCCCTTCCATTATTGAAGTGATCGTAAAGGCACCGAATGACTCATCGAAGAGTTGGGATCGCGAGACTGAATTAATCACGGCCGCCCGAGAAGCTCGCTCATGGGGAGCAGATCTTTATAAGGCTGAAGTGCCGTTCCACGGAGAGGGAGATCTTGCAGCCATCACCCGCGCATCAGCTGCGATCAGTGAAGCAATTGAAGGTCCTTGGGTAGTTCTTTCGAATGGTGTGAAGGCTGAGTTCTTTGCAGATGCAGTAATGGCTTGTGCACAAGGTGGAGCGAGCGGATTCTTAGCTGGCCGTGCAGTTTGGGCAGATATTGTCGGAGCGCCAGATATCAATAAGGCCCTTCGTGAAGTCTCAGTTCCTCGTCTCGAAAAACTCGGTGAGATCGTTGATAAATATGCCAGGCCATTCCGTCAGGCTTATTAAAGGATAGGTTCTCTAACCTAATATCTCTGAAAGCAGTACCGGACGGCCTTCTGCGATGCTCTTGTGGGCAGCAAGGCCCGTAGCAACGCTTGTTACTCCATCGGCCAACGTTACTTCGGCTGGAGATCCCTCAAGGATCGCTTTGTGGAATTTCACGTGCTCGATATATGAGGCGCCATAGTGAGCACCGAGATACTTTGCGCCGTGATCAAAGACGATTCGCTCTTGGCTTCCGCCCTTTCCACCCGCAAACCACTGAGATGCATCGCCCCACTCAGAACGCTTGCTATATCGAACATTATGAGATGGTAAGAAAGATTCGAGTTTTCCTTGATCTCCAACAACGGTAAAGATCTCCTTGTCGTACGAACCCTCACCAAACATACAAAGATCTAGCATTGCTCGTTTTCCAGATGCATATTCAAGAATCACGAAGGCGCTATCCAACATATCTGCTGGTTTGCCATCGTAAACCTCATCGAGGAAGTTAACGCTCTGGCCTCCTGTTGCATAGACCTTCGTCGCATGCTCTCCAAGGACGAGATCCATCAAATTAAAGTAATGGCAGCACTTTTCAACCAGTGTTCCACCAGTCCGTGCTGTGAACCGATTCCAGTTATCGACCTTTGGATAAAAAGGTTCGCGGTGCTCGCGGATGGAAACATGATGAACTGTTCCTACCTCACCGGCCTTTGCGCGTTGGACCACTTCATTGATAGGCGGCATGAAGCGATATTCCAGCCCCATCCACGTCAGGGCTTTACGGCTATTCCCTAACTCAAGGATCTCCTTGCAATCTTCTATGGTTGTTGCAAGTGGCTTCTCAACAAATACCGCTAGATCGGTTCGAAGCACGTCACGAAGTACATCGATGTGGGTGTCATTTGGGCTTGCGATGATGACAGCATCGACCAACCCTGAGCTAAGGAGCGCGTTGTGGTCAGTGAAGACCTTGGCATCAGGGACCAAGACCAGAGCGGCCTGTTGAGAAGGCACATGAGGGTCTGAGATAGCCGTAACGGTCACTCCATCCATCACCTTTAAGTTCTGAATGTGCTCGCGCCCCATGCTGCCGGCGCCAATAATCCCGTACCTGAGTAACATGCCCATAGGCAACAGGTTAGACCACATGCTCCAAAAAGGGTAGACATTTGGCTTTATTCACGCTTAGATTACTTCCAAGAGGTCAGACCACTACCGATTTCAAGCAAAGAGAGGCGTGTGTAGCTATGGCAATAACACCACCGCAGTTCCTGCTCCATCACGATGGTGACAACGTCGCCGTTGCGATGATGGATCTGGAGCCCGGCACCCTTCAAGGGCGTTCAGTAAAAGAGGGGACAGAGAGCACAGCGGTGCTTAATCATGCGATCCCACTCGGACATAAATTTGCTCTCACAGATCTTGCTGAGGGCGACGCAATCATTAAGTACGGCATCAAAGTCGGACTTGCATCAGCTGCCATTAAAAAGGGCGATTACATTCACACACACAACATGAGGAGTTATCGATGGGAAGCAAGCCGCGCTTAATGGGATATCGCCGTGAAAACGGCACTATGGGTATCCGCAATCACGTCATTATCTTGCCACTTGATGACCTCTCAAATGCAGCCGCTGAAGCTGTAGCGAAAGTTATCCCTGGCACTCTCGCACTACCGCACGCTTTTGGTCGCCTTCAATTCGGTGACGATCTACAACTTACCTTCGACACTCTCATCGGAACTGGCATGAATGCCAATGTAGCCGCAGTTGTTGTCATTGGTATCGAACCAAAGTGGACCCAACGCGTTGCAGATGGCATTGCAAAGACTGGTAAGCCAGTCGCAGCCTTCTCTATCGAAGGTAAGGGTGATCTTCAGGTAATCCAAGAAGCTAGTCGCGTCGCTGCAATGTTCCTTCAGGATGCATCAGGTTTAGTTCGCGAAGAGGCGGAAATTGGCGACATGATCATGTCGATCAAGTGTGGTGAATCAGATACAACATCTGGTCTTGGTTCCTGCCCGACTACCTCGCAGGCAGTGGATCGCTGGGTTGAAGCTGGTGGAACTGTCTTCTTTGGTGAAACCTCAGAACTCACTGGCGGAGAACACCTCATTGCTGACCGTTGTATTGATGATGCTTGTCGTAACTTGTTCCAAGAGACTTATGACAACTACATCAAGGTCATTGAGTCAACTGGCGCAAACCTTCTTGGATCTCAGCCAACACAAGGCAATATAGCTGGTGGCCTAACAACCATCGAAGAGAAGGCCCTTGGAAATATCGCAAAGACCGGCTCGGTCCCAGTTGTTGGCGTACTTAAGCCAGCACAGGCTCCAGATCCAAAGAAGAAGGGTCTCTACTTCATGGACTCATCTTCCGCTGCAGCAGAGTGCGTCACACTCATGGCTGCTGGTGGGGCAGTCATTCACTTGTTCCCTACCGGACAAGGCAACGTCATTGGAAACCCAATCATTCCTGTTCTCAAATTGACTGCAAATATCAAGACTGCAAAGTCAATGACAGAGCACATGGATCTTGATGTCTCAGGTCTACTTCGTTACGAATATGACTTAACCAAGGCTGGCGACATGATGATGGATGTCATCTATAAGACTGTAAATGGTCGTCTCTGTACTGCTGAAGTCATGGGTCACCGTGAATTCACCTTTACCAAGCTCTACATCAGCGCATAAGAATCACATGATTCTGATTTCTGAAGATGTGTGGGGTCCTGCCTTTGCAGAACTTGCTATCAAGCAACCCGTAAAGCAGGATCCCGATCTTTGGAAGAACGTTGACCAATTAAAAGTTGAGCTCGCGACCGCCACTGCTCTCGTCGTCCGAAATAGAACGCAAGTAACCGCTGATTTACTTGATGCAGCGCCACATCTAAAAGTTATCGCTCGCGCTGGCGTCGGTCTCGATAACATCGATATAAAAGCAGCTGATGCTCGTGGAATCGTCGTTGTAGCTGGTCTTGGTGCAAACGCTACGAGCGTTGGAGAATTAACAGTAGGACTTGCACTCTCACTTATGAGAAATATTTCGCTCTCTGCGCAGGAGACTCGGGCTGGGGCATGGAATCGCACACCAGGTCTTGAGCTCACGGGTCGTACCTGGGGTCTACTCGGTTGCGGCGCTACTGCAA
>DAIOGE010000012.1:8698-16683 GCA_036745375.1 Candidatus Nanopelagicaceae bacterium | reverse complement strand
ACTTTGGACCTGCAAATCCAAAGAATCCGGCGCATACACAGGCGGCTTATGCCCAAAATAGACGTTCTGAAATCTGGGGTCAGACCTGATAGGTGAGGTGGCTGCCGTACAACAGGCTCTCGTTTGTTATGCCGATGTTGTTAGATGAAGCAGGATTCTTGCGCGAGTAGAACTACTTAATCACCCCGACGCTGCCTAGCACTGCCAAGATAAATAGCAAGAAAAGGACGCCGATGGTCACTCGGCGCCTCAACTTTGCACTCATCATTTAATAAGCTCCGCCACCACGTAATCAATACAGGCGGTAAGCGCTTTAATGTCTTCCGGGTCGACGGCTGGGAACATCGCAATTCGAAGCTGGTTCTTGCCAAGTTTCCGATATGGCTCGGTATCGACGATTCCATTGGCCCGCAGCGCTTTCGCAACGGCAATGGCATCGATTGAGTCATCAAAATTGATAGTGCCGACTACTTTTGAGCGCGCAGCAGGATCGGTCACAAATGGAGTTGTATAGGAGGTCTTCTCAGCCCAGTCATACAAGTGTGAGGAAGATTCGCTGCTACGACCCGCTGCGAATGCGAGCCCACCTCCTGCATTCATCCACTTGATCTGCTCATTGAGCAAGAAGAGAGTTGCAAGCGCTGGAGTGTTGTAGGTCTGTTCTAGACGAGAATTTTCAATGGCGATGGATAAGTCAAAGAATGCTGGAATCCAACGTCCAGAAGCCTTGATCTTCTCTACGCGCTCAAGCGCTGCTGGACTCATGATTGCGATCCAAAGTCCGCCATCAGAGGCGAATGATTTTTGAGGAGCGAAGTAATAAACATCGCACTCGGAAAGATCAACCTCTAAACCGCCAGCTGCGCTGGTTGCGTCAACAAGAACTAGCGCACCTTCAGTGCCAGCTGGACGAATAATAGGAGCAGAAACTCCGGTACTCGTCTCGTTGTGGGTGAAGGCATAGACATCCACGCCTGCTTCGGCTTGAGGTGCAGGATGAGTGCCTGGCTCTGACTTTATAACTGTTGGCTCATCGAGAAATGGAGCCTCTTTGGCAGCGGCGGCAAACTTGGATGAGAATTCACCAAAAACAAGGTGTTGTGATTTTTTCTCGATCAAATTGAATGTTGCAATATCCCAAAATGCGGTTGATCCGCCATTGCCGACAATGACTTCGTAACCTTCTGGAAGGTTAAAGAGCGAAGCTAAACCAGAACGAACCTCTTTGACGAGATTCTTCACGGGTGCCTGACGATGAGAAGTTCCAAGCAGAAGCGAGTTGCTGGCCGCAAGTGCGTCGATTGCAGCTTGTGGAATCTTCGACGGGCCACACCCAAATCGACCATCACGAGGCTTGAGTTCTGCTGGAATTGTTATATCGCTCATGTCCAAACCCTAAGGCATTTTTAGGGGTGCAGGCGCGTGAGTTGCCAGCCGTCGCCAGATGTGGTGAAGATCAAACGATCATGAAGCCGTGAGTACCGACCCTGCCAAAACTCTATTGAAATTGGAGTAACTAGATAGCCTCCCCAATGTGGGGGAGTAGGCACTATCGAACCCTCAGGATATTTTTCGGCGAACTCATCGAAGCGAGCTTGAAGGTGTTCACGCGACTCCAGATCTTGCGACTGAGAACTAGCCCAGGCGCCGATCTGGCTGCCCCAGGGTCTTGTGGAAAAGTAATCTTCAGAGAACTTTCTATCGACCTTAGAGGCCAGGCCCTTAACAATGACTTGCCGCTCCATCGCGTACCAGGGGAAGAGCAGAGCCACCTCAGGGCGAGCAGCGATCGCCCTACCTTTGTTGGACTCGTAATTGGTGAAGAAAGAGAATCCGGCGTCGGAGACATCTTTCAAGAGGACGGTGCGAGATGCCGGACCCCACTGGTCAACGGTGGAGAGAACCATGGCATTTGCCTCGACGATAACGGGGTTGGCTGCGGCCTCGGCTAGCCAGATCTTAAATTGGGCGAGGGGATCAGAGGCGATCTCGGACTCAGCCAGACCTCTCTCCCCGTAGGAGCGACGCATTGACCTGATCTGATCTCGGGTGAGGCTGACTTCGGAGTCGTGAGAGTTGCTCATAGGTGTATCTAACGTCACTTTTGGGCATTCGGCTATTTGGGCCACAGGGTTTGTACGCCGTAGGTTCAAGCGCAAGAATAAGGGTACCTATTGTGGAGGGATTTTCCGTGAGCGATGATTTTAAGCCGGGCCTAGAGGGCGTAATTGCCTTTGAGTCGACGATTGCAGAACCAGATAAAGAGGGTAGCGCGCTGCGATATCGCGGTGTTGATATTGAAGATTTAGTCGGTCGTGTCACCTTCGGAAACGTCTGGGGACTTTTAGTCGATGATGAATTCAATCCAGGACTTCCACCAGCAGAAAGATTTCCACTCCCAGTTCACTCTGGAGATGTGCGTGTAGACGTTCAATCGGCGATTGCAATGCTCGCTCCAGCGTGGGGGCTTAAGCCACTTCTTGATATCTCAGATGAGGAAGCACGTTCTAATTTAGCTCGCGCCTCGGTCATGGTGCTCTCATATGTAGCTCAATCTGCACGTGGTGTTGTTCAACCTGTTGTTCCTGAGTCCGAGATTGATAAGGCTCACACAGTTGTTGAGAGAATGATGATTCGCTGGCGTGGCGAACCTGATCCACTACATGTACGAGCAATCGACGCCTATTTCGTTTCCGCTGCAGAACATGGAATGAACGCATCAACATTTACTGCACGCGTCATTGCATCTACTGGTGCAGATGTAGCTGCATCACTCTCTGGTGCAATCGGAGCGATGTCTGGCCCACTGCATGGTGGGGCTCCTGCACGCGTTTTGAGCATGATCGAGGGCGTTGAAAAGCATGGTGATGCTCGTTCTTATGTAAAAGGAATTATGGATCGTGGCGAGCGCTTGATGGGATTTGGCCATCGCGTTTATCGAGCAGAAGATCCTCGTGCCCGCACTCTGCGTCGTACCGCAAAGGAACTTGGTGCACCTCGCTATGAAGTTGCCCTTGAACTCGAGAAGGCAGCGCTTGCGGAATTGCATGAGCGCCATCCAGAGCGTGTGCTTGAAACAAACGTTGAATTTTGGGCCGCTATTGTGCTCGATTTCGCGCAGGTTCCAGCTCCACTCTTTACATCTATGTTTACCGCAGCGCGCACCGCTGGTTGGTCTGCTCACATTTTGGAGCAGAAGCGCACTGGCCGCCTAATCCGCCCATCTGCGCGCTATGTTGGCCCAGGCCCACGTAGCCCTAAGGATGTTAAGGGTTGGGATGAGACGGTCCATCAACTTCACAACTGATTGCAGTCACAATCAGTAAAGAGAGTTGATCGATTCGCTAAAGCCTTACTTTTTGTAAGGTGCTGTCGAATCACCAAGAATCAAATCCCCAATCCATAGTTGTTGCTTGACCGGGTTGGGGATTCCTTCTAGTTCATCAATCGTGATGTTGATAGCAGCCGCTGCCATTTCATAAGCGGGAAGATCAACAGTCGTTAATTTTGGCCAAGACATATTAATTTGCGCCTTCGGAGTATTGACAGAGATTACTGAGAGATCTTCAGGGATGGATATCTCCTCTTCATGTGCGCCGTTGATAAACCCTATGGTGGCTAGATCTGGTAGGGCGAGTACCGCAGAGACCTGCTTGTATTTTTTACGCATTAATTGATAGGCGATTCGCCCCGAGTTGGGATCATTCAAACTTGGTATTTCAATTGCATGAATTCCACGATCTTTTGCATGTTTAATGATCGAACTTTGAAAACGCTTATCAACCCCTCGAGGATCCCGAGTCTGCTTTTCACTGGCCTGGGAGAGAAAGGCGATGTTTTTGTGGCCTAACTCAAAGAAATAGTCGATCGCCCGCTTGGACACTTCTTCGAAGTCACGATCAACATAATTGATAGAAGAAGGATCTTGCGTTCTACCGATCATGGTGAGGGGCACTTCTTGCTCCAGAAGGTAATCAACGCGCTTATCTCGGAGGTGGATTTCCATCAGCAGCACTGCGCCTAACAGCCCTGACTTGGCAAGGGTTGCAATCTGATTCATATCGGCGTTGTCGCCGGGCCAAAGGATCAGCGCATAGCCACGCTCGCTGGCTGCATTAACAGCTCCCGTTATGTACTGCAGGGCGACCGGTGAAATTCCAGCGGCCGTTCCGGGAAAGAGCATCGCGAGAGTCTTCGATCTCCCTCCAGCGAGGGCCCCGGCAGCAAAATGTGGAACGTAATTCATCTCGGCAACCACCTGAAGAATTCGCTCTCGAGTTTCAGGTTTTATGGAGCGCTTCCCCGTGAGTGCATAGGTAACTGTGCTGGGGGAGACCCCAGCACGCCGTGCTACTTCTTCTCGGGTGGCCATTTATAACGCTTTAGTCACAATCTAGTAGATGAGTTCTGGCTGGCTTCTTTTTCTCAGAAACTCGCTATAGATTAGCACCACTGATCGACACGTGTCGAAACTCTGGAAGGAAACTTTTGGAGTTAACAATCGATGGAGGAATGCATGAAAAAGAAACTCGGTCTGGTTGGCATTGTTGCCAGCGCAGCACTCGTAGGTTCAACACTTCTCGTACCAAGCGCTAATGCTGCGCAACGTACGCTCATTGTTTGGGCTGATGATCAACGCGGTCCACAATTAACGACTTTGATTGGTGGAAATACATCAATCGTTCCAGGTTACAAGATTCAAGTTAAGTTCTTCTCAAGCTTGTCTGCTCTTCAAGATGCATGGTCAAAGGCTTCTGCCGCAAGTGGACCTGACGTGCTAACAGGCCCTGCTTCATTCGTGCTTGATGCTAAGTCAGGAAAGTTAGCTTCCATTCAACCTGGATCAGCAAACCAAGCATTCTCAAAGGGTGCAATTTCTGCCATGTCATATGCTGGAAAGCAATATGGTGTAGCGCTTGATATTGACACAACTGCTCTCGTCTACAACAAGACTCTCTTTGGTTCTGCTGCTCCAACAAGCTTGGTTCAGATGGTTAACTTCTATAACACCAATAAGGCATCAAAGGGACTCGTCGGTGGCGTTTGCGCAGCTGATGGAACATGGGGTACTCAAGCTCTCCTCAATGGTTTTGGTGGCGGCGCTTGGGATATCTCAAAGAGCAAGCCTAACTACAACAAGGTTGTTCTTAACTCTTCAGCATTTATCTCAAACGTTAAGAAGTACTTGCTTGACTCTTCAGGTAAGTCAACTGGCTTCTTCCAATGGGATTCTTGCAACGCAGCATTCACAGCAGGAAAGATTCCATTTGCTATCACCGGTGCATGGAACTACGGCGGATACACCAAGGCAGGTTTGAGCTTTGGTCTTTCAGCTATTCCTGGTCTCAATGGCGGCACTGCAGCACAATGGGTTAACTACTCAGGTGCATTCTTGACCTCATATGCAGCAACCCATGGAGTTTCAATTGGTGCTCGTCAGCTCCTCTTGAACTTCTTTGCTTCAACCGATGGTCAAGTTGCTATGTACAAGGCATCAACTCGTCCACCAGCAAATGCACAGGCAATCGCTCAAGTGACAGATCCATTGACACTTGGAGTAGCAACTGCTGCTCAATCTGGTACCCCACAAGTTGATGGTCTATTGAATGACAAGGCTGGCGGAACCAACTGGTACGACACATTGTCAGCTCTTTACACCGCAATCTTTACCCAAGGTAAGGATGCTGCTTCCAGCCTCAATGCTGCAGCAGCAATTGAACAAAAGGACTTCGACGATGCGGCTGCATCTCTCTAGTCTGTAATTGTTAAAACTGGCCGGCAGTAACTACTGTCGGCCAGTTTTATTCACGTTAAAATTCAGCCATAATCAGCCCAACATTCTGAGTTTCTGGAGGTCTATGTGAATCGCCTTTCCGGTTTCACTGGGACCATCGCATTGCTAGGCAAGATCATCTTTATGGCAGCTGTCGATGCCATTTTGCTTGCGATGTTTCTTGCAGCGCTCCATAAGCATTCTGGAATCATTCAATTAGTCATTGCATTGGTTGCCTTGGCAGCAAACTACGTTTACTTTTCCAAGCGCACCATGCCTTTCAAATTCCTTTTACCTGGATTAATTCTTCTGACCCTCTTTGTAGTCATTCCCGTGGTTTACACAGTGGAGATGTCATTCTTTAATTACCAATCTGGAAACATCATCACCAAGGATGCTGCAGTTACGCAGCTTATTAATAATGGTCTGACTCCGGACGCTGCCAACACCTCTTACGATATGGTCCTGGGCACTGATAACGGTGGATTTACCGCACTTCTTACTAACCCAGCTACCCACATCTCCTATATTGCCAACGAGAAAATGGTTGTAGTTCTCAATCCGGGTGAATTTAAGACTAATTCAAAGGGAGATGCAATCAGCGTCCCTGGGTTCAAGCCATACACCCCGGACGAAGAGGCCAATCTGGATAGCGTTATCTCCAACGCTAAATTCCCGCTCCCGAATGGCGATTTCATTCAACCGCAAGATACCTCCTCAGCCTCATTACTAACGCAGAGCGTGCACTATGACCCAGCAACGGGGTTGCTTAAGAATGCCGCAACGGGCAAGACATATAAAGATAATGGGAACGGCAACTTTGCCAATGTAGATAACCCCAAGGATCTCCTGTATCCGGGATGGAAGTCCTTTAGCAAATTTCAAAATTATGCTCACTTACTAAGTGATCCAAATATTCGTGGTCCCTTTATCGGAGTTTTTGTTTGGACTTTCTGCTTCGCCTCAATAACCGTGATACTGATGTTTGGCTTTGGATTGTTGCTTGCTATCGCCCTCGAACAGAAATTGCGATTCAAGCGTTTTTATCGCTCGATAGTGATTTTGCCGTATGCCATCCCGAGCTTCATGAGCATCTTGATCTGGAAGGGAATGTTTAATACGCAGTTTGGCGCGGTAAATGCGCTCTTCCATTCACATATCGATTTCTTCGACAGCCCGTGGCTCGCTCGTGGGATGGTCTTGATTGTTAACCTGTGGTTGGGCCTCCCTTATTTTTACCTCATCAGCACTGGAGCTCTCCAAGCAATTCCAGCTGATCTCGAAGAGGCTGCCGAGATGGATGGTGCGACCTCCACACAAATCTTGCGCCAGATTAAATTGCCACTTCTTTTACAGATTTTGGCACCTCTTCTCATCTCATCGTTTGCATTCAATTTCAATAATTTCAATTTGATCTACCTGCTCACAGGTGGAGGGCCAACTGATGCCTTGCATGGCCAGACCGCTGGAGCGACGGATATTTTGATTACATATACCTATAAGACCGCCTTTAATGGGGCCAATCAGAATTACGGTTCAGCCTCGGCAATCTCGATGCTGATCTTCCTTATAGTGGCATCTCTCTCCCTATGGAGTTTGCGTAGATCTCGTGTATTGGATTTGGTGAGCTAATGGCTACTCAAGCGGTAAAGCGTCACAAAGGGCGGATCTCTAAGGGCCACCTAATCGCTCACTCATACATTTGGGTGATCATCCTCTTCGTTCTCTTCCCGATCTATGTAGTTATTGAATCAAGTTTCAATCCAACCGGGCTCCTGAATTCTGGATCCTTCATTCCTACTCAATTTAGTTGGGCGAATTACCATCTGCTCCTCACTGACCCTCATGTTCCATTCTTGCGCTGGATTTTCAATTCGATCCTGCTAGCGACTGGTAATGCGGTGATTGCGGTATTTATCGGCGGAGCATCAGCATTTGCTTTCAGCCGCATGAAATTTAGAGGTCGCAAGATTGGCCTACAGGCGCTCTTGCTAGTTCAGGTCTTCCCATCATTCCTCGCCCTTGCAGCTATTTATGTGATGATGGAGCGGGTTTACACTGTCTTTCCTGCTATTGGCTTAGGAAGCCTTGGTGGCCTCTTGCTGATCTACCTCGGTGGCTCAATGGGAGTAAACATTTGGCTGCTTCGGGGTTATATCGACACGATTCCGATGGAGCTCGATGAGGCAGCCCGTATCGATGGTGCATCGAC